>CAYWYQ010000015.1:0-17305 GCA_964462325.1 uncultured Gammaproteobacteria bacterium
TTACTGCTCGAATCTTTCCTTGTACTCGAAAGACTTAGCACAATTTCTCTCGCGCAAAGCGGATGAGAAGGCTGTTTTGTGGGCATAGAATACCGCAACTTTATAAACTTGTCAATATAATTATGTCTCATAATGATTGACAATTGATATAAAAACGATTACTATAGCTCCTTGGCAAAGATGCCAAAAGGAGGAATGATGAACGAGTTACGTCATAAATTGTCCATTGGTGAATTCAGATCATGGACCACATTTCGTGATCTACTCATCCGTCTTGTGGAGTTACTCGATGGTATGAATTCTGACCCTATCGAAGAACAAGTCTATTGTCTCGATATCGAAAACACTTCTCAAACAATGACATTATGTGAAGAGATTGTTGACGCAGTCAAGCATCACTTTGCAACTCCGGTAGAAACGAAAGCAGCGCAAAGGACGCTACGCCGAAAACTGAAGAAGATGCTGCATTGGGCTAATATCCTGATCGAGAATGGCCATTGTTCTGCCGTCGATATTTTAGAAGACTTAACGATACGAGCTTCTGCACTTTCAGTCATGGAACAGGAACTGTCGGACATGTTCCTGCGCATTAACAGGGGACCGAAACTGCGTTTCCTGATCAATGCCTGTAATGTTGTACGTCATGCAAGTTCCATTAAGTACAGCGAACCCCTTTCGCAAGGAATCAGCTGGGAGCAAAATGTACACCCTCATTTGTCAGAGCATGCAGTGTATCACATCGTCGGTGGAGCGTTTGGTGCAGAAGTAAATATCGAGCCCGGTGAAGCAATTCAAACATCTCTCGGTATTACAAATATTGACCTTGTCATCAGAGAACCTCTCTTTACTATTCCGGAAATGGAGTTTCACCTCTTCATGGGTCGATCTATTGTCCAGCTAAACTACAATCCGATTGCTAGGTCACTCCATTTGCATGACCAGTACATACCCGCAAGTATTTACTACAATGAGAATGAAAAGACGAGGGTGGGTTATGCACTGATGAAGTGTTTGATTGAAGATATTGTCATCGCCGTGACTGCTGGGGAAAAGATCTGCGGGGATTTTTGTGTCGTAGAAATTGATGCAGGAGAAACCGAAACACGAGAGACTGCACTTGAATATCTCGAAGATGAAGAAGAAGACGATGAAGATGAAGATGATCCCGTCGAGACATACGAAACATATGTCTATGAACCGTATTCCGAAACCGCTGTCGAAAGTAATGGTTCGAAAAGTGAATCCGTAGTAGAAGTTGGGTCAACCAAGCAAGCGTTACGCAAGGTTCGATCGCTCAAACTCCGAAAAGCTTTACATGCCTTTTCTCTTCTTGGATGCGAAATCAAACATGGTTCAAATCACATCCTCATCCAATACAATGGGAAAACAACTTCATTCATCGGTGACCACAGTCGCATGAATGAACGCATCATTTGTGGAGCGGCGTACAAGGCCTGCCGACGACTCGGTATTGACGAAAACGACTTCACAAATCAAGTGATAAAATCGTAACCGCAACTACTGCGGTTTTTTTGTATTTATTTTTGGAAACGTGCCCGGCTGATGAAAATCTGGTTGCTCTCCTGGAACAGGGTTCCATGCAAGAAATTCTCCACCTGCAATAACAAATGTATTCGCTTTTACGATTTTTGATGTGAATATATCTTTTGGAAGAGTAATTTTATGATGGATCTCCCCACCAATTGTAGAGGTATCTATCTCTAGCGCTGTATGCACATGATCATTCGATCGCTTCCGTGGCTCATCAAACTCGAGCAATAAGTAATGTCCCTCCCTGTCTATTTCAAATTCAATATATCGACCATTATCAAGAACAAAAAATAGTTCTGCGACATCATATTCCCATAATCCATCTATACGCGTATATGCTGGAGCATCTGGCACGCGAATAAATCCATCTTCGGGCAAAGTGACATGTATATGCACTCCCTTTTCATCTTCCATTACAATAAAATCCGCCCAAATATCTTTGGGGCATGGTTCACCATTCCATCTATTTCTCACTTCAAATTTCATACCTATTCTTCGTCTTCATACACCCAAACAATTGGCAAAATCATCTTTGAAAGCAAGTAGTCATTCGTCTTGCTGAAATGTTTACAGCCAAAAAACCCATTATGTGCAGAAAACGGTGATGGATGCGCCGCTTCTAGTACCAAATGCTTTGATTCATCTATCAATTCCTTTTTCTGTTGCGCATATTTTCCCCACAATAAAAACACAATTCCTTCACGTGCCTCTGAAATTTTCTTAATCGCCGCATCTGTAAATTGTTCCCAACCCTTTTTCTGATGCGATCCTGCTTTATTCGCTTCAACGGTTAATGTTGCATTCAAAAGTAATACCCCTTGGTCTGCCCAATGCTGCAAATTTCCAGATGTAGGAATTGTAAAGCCAAGATCCTCATGAATCTCTTTATAAATATTCTGCAAAGATGGCGGAGTCTTGATTCCGTCTTGAACAGAAAAACATAAACCATGCGCCTGCCCTATTCCATGATAAGGATCCTGCCCAATAATAACGACTTTTACTTTTTCAAAAGGAGCCGAATCAAAGGCATTAAAAATAAGTTTCGGCGGTGGAAATATTTTTTTTGTTTGATATTCCCCACGAATAAAATCAGTCAATTCCGTAAAATACGGTTGCGAAAACTCCTCCTTCAACTGTTCCTTCCAGGAATCCTCGATTTTAATAGACATACTATTTATCTAATATTCCCGACTTGTAGAGATCACGCATGACGAGTACTCCAGACAATATGACTGGCCCAACAATGAATCCAATTGGACCGAATAATTCAATTCCACCTAGAATAGACACAAGAACGAGCAATTCAGGCATTTTCGTTTTCTTTCCAACAAGGATTGGTGAAAGGAAATTATCTACTAATCCGACAAATACCACAGCCCAAATCAGTAATCCGAATGCCATTCCTGTATCTCCGGTCAAGAATAGGTATAAGATTGCTGGCACCATAATAAGACCAACGCCAACGAGCGGGACTTGAGCAGCGATAAGAACGAGCGATCCCCAAAGAAGTGCTTTTGGTACCCCGAAAATCAAAAGTCCAATCGTTGCAACTGTGGCTTGCACAAAGGCGATAATGATCGCTCCGAACATTACTCCTCGTACCGTGCGATTCATGCGCCGGACAATATTATCGTCGAGAGAATCCTTAAATGGACTCAGTTCAAGCAGTTCCTGATGAATCCATTTACGATGCACAAGCACATTAAAGAGAGCAATAAAGAAAATGAATAATTGCAGAACAAATGAAGCTCCTCCTGCCAAAATCTGTGCTAAATTGCTCTGCAACCACTCTGCAAGCGCCAGCATCGCAGAAAGAACATTGATTTGTGCTATATATTCCTTTGCAAAATCTGGAGCGATTTCTATCAAGGTAGCAAGCCAACCATTCACTGTTTCTGTGAGATCATTTTGGGACGCAAAGCTCATTAATTCCGTTGCCTGACCGACAAGTAAGATCGCAAGTCCAACCAAAGGCAAAAGGACAAGCAAGAATACTCCTATAATCATCAAAAGCGCACTTAGGCGTTCTGACTTTATAATACGCGTACATTTACTTTGAAGCGGCGACAGTAATACACCAAAAATGGCAGCGGTAATAAGCGTGAGTATATACGGTTCTACCACTCTCCAGAAAAGGAGCAATGTAATACCCGATGCTAGAATGAAGAACCAGTGAATAATATGTCTATTAGATTTTTTCGTTGCCATATATATCTAGTATATCATGCGTAGAATCAAAAAACCGAGTGGAATAAGATACTCGGTTTTTTTGATTCCAAGGTCCGATCTCTCGCTTAAGGTACCGGCAGGGATCCCTTGCATAAATAACAGAAGATTCCGGATCGAGTCCGGAATGACAGGGTGGTGCTAAAAGCTAATCAGCTAAAGGCTATTCGACTACCCCTACACCCTACCCCCTACTTTACTATCTTGCTACGTCCAAGGTCCGATCTCTCGCATGAGGCACGGACCTTTCGCTTTCCGATCTGAGGTACCGACTCAATCAGCTCCACTGATTGAAGTCGGACCTCTCTTTCAGCAACGAATCCTTGTCCACGCAGAAAACGGGATGAAGTTTGAAGATGAAAGGTTAAACCTTGTTCGCAGTTCAAAAAGGTTGAACCTTTATACGATGAGTGCGCAGCGGAAAACTGAAGCGAAAATTCGCTTATAGACAAGCGGTTGTCCGCGTAGAAAATTAGATGCTATTTAGGTGAAAGACAAGAACCTTCCGCAGACGTACTGAAAGGTACGATGAGGACAGGTTCGAAGTTCTTGATCCTAAAGAGCGTTAATTTTCAAGCGGCAAACTTCACAATTCCCGTTGATCCGTTTTGCCGCCTTATACACTGCATATATTGTCACCAATAGAGCTATTGTCGCTATTGGATACCGGTATTTTACTAGGAATGCAGTTGCACCTAATCCAAATACAGCGAATACCGCCGAATAGCACGCCGAACATGCTACAAGTGTAGATAAAATAGATAATACCACCCCACTTATGGTTGCAACATTTTCATGCCCACCGTGCTTTTTCTTCTCAGCGATCTGTTTCTTTATATATATCTGCATCGCGATAAGTAATGCATTCGCGAGAGATAACACAATCACAATCGCGAGCAATGCAGGAGTTCTTCCCAGAATCTCTAATTGGAATGTAAAGTCATTTCCCGGCGTGGTCCATACCGGAATCATAATAAGTAACCAGAAAATGAATATCGATAGCCCCAAAAACCAAAACAATCCTCTTTTTGTCTTGAGTACAGCACTAACTCCTTTTCTTATTTCATTCAAAATATTCATAGATACTAGGTAGGACAATGCGAGTGATACTAATTAAGTTGCTAGCAGAATGTATGATAATGGATGATAACATATCTTATTTTTCACGTATTCTAATCTGCATTTTCTATAAGAATAGAATTCCGCTATAATGCATACATATGATGGAGGTTTTCACAGCTGATATAACAGCAATTACAATACTTGGTATTTTATGGGGGTTTATTTTCTGGCAATTCAAGATGATGCGCCGAGAAATGATTATCTTAAGCGTCACTGCAATCTTTCTTTTGCCGCTTAGTCTATCCATTGGAGCAAAATCGAGTGGAGTCGATATTGCACAACTCGGCATTCCTGATTTACTCTTTGCCTTCTTCGTAACCGGACTAGCTGGAGTCATTTATCACGCCGCACTTGGGAAAGAGTATCATCGAACAAAACATCATAAATCATCGACACGAGGCGTAGCAGAATTATGGCTTATGCGTCTATTCCTCTTTGTACTTCTCTTTATTTGGGGGACCGTTATTTTCATCCTTCTATTTAATATGAGTAATGTATATGCGTCCTTATTATCTGCACTTATCGTCGGACTATATATCATGAGTCACCGAAAGAATTTATTACTCGACAGTCTTCTCTCCGCTCTACTCATGGGAATACTCATGACCGTCGTTGGCTTTGTATCTTATTCTGTCTCTCCGGAAAGCAGTGAATTACTCTTTGTAGAATCTACAACACTTTTCCTTGGAATACCTACCGATTTACTCCTTTGGGGATTCGCGCTTGGATTTGCACTTGGACCGCTTTATGAATATGTACGAAAACTCAAATTAGATACATGAATGATCACATAGAACAATTTGAGGCTGCATTACATAATGATGAGGGGCAACTTGCTGTTGATGTTATCGAAACACCAACCGATGTTATTATTCGCAGTGCCATTGCAGGAGTAAAACCAGAAGATATTGATATTAATGTCACAACTGATCTTGTGACGATCCGTGGAAACAGGAAAAGAAAACAAGAACATCACAGTGCCACGGTTCATTATTCAGAATGTTACTGGGGTGTTTTTTCTCGATCAATCATCCTTCCAGCACATGTGCAACCAAATGAAGCACATGCCGTATTTGAAGATGGAGTTCTCACATTGACCATCCCAAAAGTTCATGGTGAGATGCGCATAAACATTCAAACCTCATAAATATGTCTCACGAAAAAACTGGAAAATCATTCACCTATACATTATTGATGAGCATAGGTGTGTCTTCCTTCGCATTTCTCGTTGTGGCGAGTTGCCTCTATTTTTATACGGGCGCCTATAGTGACCGCATCTATCCTCATATAGAAATTGGAGGCATTCCTGTTTCGGGTATGACTATTGTAGAGGCTCAAACAACAATCGAGGAAGCATACACGCAGATGCTTGATACTGGATTCGATGTTGATTTTAAAGGTGATATAAGACATATTGATTTACAAACAACTGGAGCGACCGATCCCGACCTTATTTATGATCTTATTAGCCTAGAGGTCACAAGTGCGGTTCAAAACGCCTATCAAATTGGACATCAAGATAATCCCGTCTTTCAACTTTCAAGTGCCGTTGGTCAATTATTTAGTACGACGAGTATTCGTCCAGAATTTACTCTTGCAGAACGACAAATTACTGAACTGATACGTGATGAATTTGGGGAGCACGAATATCGTAAACAACCAACTGATTTTCTCTTCTCTGAACGTCGCGGTGAGCTATCTGTTGAAATTATCGAAGGACGTCCTGGAGAGGCATTTGATTTTGATTTAGTCATGCGTATTCTAGAGGAAGATGCGAAGGACTTTCACTTAAAGACCTTACATCTTGCTATTGTTACTCTCGATGATCTTGTCAGTGTAGAGGATGCAGAAACGCTTATTGAGCAGGCGATTGATATTACATCTGGCGCACCCCTTACCCTCACCTACACCTCCGACGTTGGAAAAGATTATTCTTGGAAAATTTCTAATGATGATTTAATGAATTGGATCATTCCGGTAAGTGGAGAGGATGTTTTTTGGTCAGAAACAGAAGAACTCGCCATTGGAATCGAGGAAGAACAGATGGGTGAATTATTTGATGAGATACGTGATGAAATAGATATTAATCCTATCAATGCAAAGTTTGAACTCGAGGACGGGAAAGTAGTGAACTTTCTTGGAAGTCAAGAAGGCGTTTCCTTAAATGAAGAAGGGACAGCAAATGTTTTGATGGTGACCTTGCAATCTGAAAATAGAACCGCGAGCATCGTTGCAGATACTGTACAACCAGACGTGAAAACAGGTGATGTAAATGATTTGGGTATTACAGAAGTGATCGGCGTTGGGACATCTGACTTTAGCGGATCTGATTGGAATCGTATTCAAAATATTAAACATGGAGCAAGCAAAATAAATGGTCTTCTCATCCCTCCGGGAGAAACGACAGGACTCGTGAAGCATTTACGCCCATTTACGCTTGCTGATGGATACTTTATAGGCTATTCCATTATCGGAGATGAAATAAAAGAGGATGTAGGTGGAGGACTCTGCCAAATCGGAACCACAACATTTAGAGCTGCGATGAATTCAGGCCTTACAATTGAACAACGCAGAAATCACTCACTTGTGGTGAGTTATTATGACGATCCTTCAAATGGAAATCCTGGAACGGATGCAACACTCTATGATACAGGAAATGACAATACCGTTGTCGACCTCGTGATCACTAATGACACGGAGAATTACGTATTACTACAAACAGAGGTCGATGAACCAAATCGATCACTCACCTTTTCATTCTGGGGGACAAGCGACGGGCGTAAAGGATATTATACACCTCCACAAGTGCTAAGTAGAACTGGCTATGGTGAAACCGTGTACAAAGAAACAACAGATATCGCTCCCGGAACAACAAAATGCCAAATTGGTTACAATGGAGCATCTACAAGTTTTGACTACATCGTTGAATATGCAGACGGGACAACAAATGAACAAAATTTTAGCTCTTATTACCGAGCATTACCAAGAATATGTCTCGTAGGAATTGATCCTGACGCACCAGAAGAATTAGAAGTAGAAGATATCGTTGAATAATAAAAAGAGCCTCGTAATAGAGGTTCTTTTTTCTAAACAGATTTTCGATCAGAATGCTATAAATCTTTTTCTTCTCTCATTCTATCGTTGAATACTGTTAACTCGTTCCTAGCTAAGTACATTCAAAGAGGACAAGCAATTTGAATAAAATACTAAATTGAAAATAGGTGTAATTAGATATCTCGGCATCTGTACTTAAAACCTACAGTGCGGAAAATCTTACATTTAAAACTCATAAACAATTTAAACGATTAATTTGTAGAAATCCTATCCGTGAAGGATATTGGATACTAACCAAAGCCGTTACCGTGTAGAAAACGGGATGATATTTCCTTGAAGATTAAGAAAATGCCGCAGGTGTACTAGAAAAGTACATTGACCTGCCTGCCGGCAGGCAGGGGATATTTTCGTAAATCTGAATGGAAAGATCGCCCGTTTTCAAGCGAATATTTTGTCCGTGCAGGATATGAGATGAGATATCGGTAAAGAATCGAGGATTTCCACAGCTGTACTGAAACGTACAGTGAGGACGAATCCGAGATTATGAGCCGATAGGTCGCTCATAGACAAACGGATGCTTAACAAGGAACTGCAGCCAAGAAGACATATTTACGGTACTAGTCGAGCCGAGGCCAGAGTAGACAATGAATATATCCCCATGCTTGTCGTGGCTGCAGATCCCTGCAAAGCAAGGAAGAGCTCACTCTAACATTTATTTGCTTATACGTCAAGTGTTTAGAGTGCCATTCTTAAAGGATTTTACTTTATTTCTTATCTTTTCGAATTACTTTATCAATCAAACCGTATTTCTGAGCTTCTTTTGCTGTCATGAAATTATCACGTTCCGTTTCATCGGTAACCTTCTTTAAAGACTGCCCCGTATGGTTAGCAAGAATCTTATTCAGCGAATCTTTCATCTGTAAAATTCGTTCCGCATGAATTTTAATATCGGTCGCTTGCCCTTGAGCTCCACCAAGCACTTGATGAATCATGACTTCTGAATTTGGTAATGCATAGCGTTTCCCTTTTGCACCAGCAGATAATAATACCGCCCCCATCGATGCCGCCATTCCTACACAAATGGTAGAGACATCTGGTTTTATATATTGCATTGTGTCATAAATCGCAAGACCAGCCGTCACAGACCCACCCGGAGAATTAATGTATAGTTTAATATCTTTTTCTGTATCCTGACTTTCAAGAAATAAAAGCTGTGCAATGACAGCATTTGCAACTGCATCATTAATCCCCGTTCCTAAAAAGATAATACGGTCTTTAAGAAGTCGCGAATAAATATCATACGCTCGTTCTCCCATCTGCGTCTTTTCAATGACCGTAGGGATTAGGATTTGTGATTGTAGTTCAGAATTTAAGTTTTCAGATTGCATAATCATTTTTAATATATCAATTGAGGGTTCGATCCGAGGTACGGATCTTTCGAAAGGCAACGGAACCGTCCGCGCAGAAAACGGGATACGCAAGATTCCAAATCGTAGTCTGGAATGACAGAGTGCGCTAAGAGCTAAGTCGCTTAGAAGCTAAAGAAACCTACTCTTCATTTCTCTTTGTCTTCTTTTAAATTCCTTTCTCACTTTTCTTCAAAGAAAAGTAAGCAAAAGAAATACCCGCCGGTACTCCCTTTGTCACATGTATCAGCGTCATCGCTCAGGCAAAACGGATGATTGTGATTTATTCATTGTTCTTTTTACGATAATAATGTCAATCCCAACGCCGTTTTGCTATTCTTCACTCTTGCCGCATACACTGTGACAGTGTCGCAATTGGCGGCGAGGAAGGTGGTTTGTATGCTAAGAGGCTAAAAGCTAGTTTGTCGTCATTTCGACCGAATAGAATGAGCTGAGAAATCTATTTAAGGTCCGACCTCTCGCATAAAGCACGTACCTTTCGATCCGATCTGAGGTACCGACTGAATCAGCTGCGCTGATTGAAGTCGGACCTCTCTTTCAGCAACGAATCCTTGTCCGTGAAATAGACTGGATGTAATTTATTTGAATCATCGAGCACTGAGCGGAAGTGTACTAGAACGTACAGTGCAGCGAAGCGCACAGATGTGAAAACAAAGAACGCCAGTATATAAGCGGATGCCTTAGCAGTCTACTATCATGAGTGCTAAAGGTCAACATCTACTCCTATCTCTCCTTAATACGCCAAGTACCTGATTTTTCTTCTAAATGCGCACCTGGAATCATGAAACCAGCAGACTGTGCATGTCCCCCACCACCAAACTTTGTCGCAATATCTAATATATTTCTTTTATGAGCACGTAGTCCTCCCTTTACTCCACTTGCATTTTCTTCCAGAATCATTAAACCATCAGGACCGTCTATCACAACATTTAAGTAGTCCTTAAGCGCTTTCACATCAGGATCAGTCGCACCAATTTTCTTGATATCTCGCTCGGTAATTGCCGTTGTTAAAATATCATGCTCTTCATTGTGATGCAGACGTTCTAATGCAAGCCCCCAAAGCTTTAATGTTTTCACATCCTTGCTCATCATAATATTACGAACGATTTCATTCATTTTAGCTCCGCGTAACGTCAATTCTTCTGCAGCCCTTATTGCCGCTGTTGTTGTATTCCCTTGTATAAAAAAGCGCGTATCAGAACATACTGCCGTTAAAATACACTGTGCAGCATCACGAGTCACTGGAAAATTCGCCCATTTAATAAATCTCCACAGTACATCCCCTGTCGAGGCAGCATGATCCTCAACCAAATTAATATCTCCGTATCTTCTATTTGACTCATGGTGGTCAATAACAATCAACGGCGTTTTTTCTGATACAAGCCCGTAGCGAGTTTTAGAAACATATACATGATTTGATGTATCAAGAGTAATGGTTAGATCCGCATCATAATCTTTAATAGAAGAAATATCACGCCTGATAACATCGACGCCGGGTAAAAATTTTAATGTTTCAATAAGAGGCTTTGGAGAATAGACAGCAACATCCTTATGTAATGCTTTTAAAATATGAAATAAGCCTAGGGATGATCCAATGGTATCTCCATCAATTCCACGATCAGAAATAATAAGAATGCGATCTGCTTGATCGATTTTTTCCTTGATTTTCTTATAGACAATCTGACTCATAAGTGAATTAACTTACGCCAGCTCGCATGTCTTGTCAATAATTTACTCTTCTACGACACGTAGGACTCCTTCCATTCCTAGTTCTCGATGTGTACCAATATCACAATAATACGCGTAATCCCCCGTCGATTGCGGCGCAGTAAATTCGAATGAAGCCCCGGTAGAAATCTGCTCCTTCAAATTAATTTCATCAATGACAAATGTGTGTAATCCTGAATTTTGATCAATGTGTACTTGAACGGTACTTCCCGGTTTCACCTCAATAAAATTTGGTTTAAAGAAGAAGTTTCCAGACTCAAGCGTTATTTTTACTTCCTTATTTACGTCCACTGCTTGTTCAGCATTGACTCCAATTGCAATCTGCTCTCCCGCACCATCTTCGGTTACTTTCTCTTCTCCACGTAACGTATCTTGTACAATCACTGTAGATGATTCACTCTCTTGTTCAAGAGCTTGAGGTACGTCTTCACGTTCTGCAACAGCACATCCAGTCCCAAGTAATAGAATGGTAAAAAAGAGAATGATTATTGCTCGCATAGTATTCTTATTTTAACGTGGTAAGATCACTAGGACAACCCTTACTGTTGTTTTAAATTGATTACTCATTTTCAAGCGAACCTATTAGCGATATACTCCACTTCGTATGTACTTGTCTTCTATACAAATTCAGGGATTTAAAACCTTTGCAAAGAAAACGACTGTCACATTTCCGCAAGGACCAAATAAGACGAATACTCTTTCTGTGATCGTTGGCCCAAATGGGTCAGGTAAATCAAACCTTGCAGATGCAATTCGTTGGTGTCTTGGTGAGCAATCAATGAAACAATTACGTGGCCGAAAAACGGCAGACATTATTTTTTCTGGTTCAAAAGGACATGGAAGAAGCGGATATGCCGAGGTCGCTATGACGATCAATAATGATGACGGAGCTATGCAGGTAGATTACCGCGAAGTTACCATAACAAGAAGATTGTATCGTGACGGAGAATCTGAATATCTACTCAATGGAAAAAAGGTTCGCTTAACAGACATTCATCTTCTCCTTGCCGAGGCAGGAATTGGACAAAGAAGCTATACCGTTATCGGGCAAGGCATGATTGATCATGTCTTAACATCCTCTCCAGAAGAGCGAAAAATTTTCTTCGATGATGCTACAGGAGTTCGAGGACTCCAAATCAAACGACACCAGTCGATGCTTAAACTAAAAAAATCAACAGAACACCTGGTAGAAGTAGAGATGCTCGTGGCAGAAATCGAACCACGACTCCGTATGTTAAAACGGCAGATGCGACGATTAGAAAAACGGGAAGAAGTCGAATTAAAACTTTCCTCAATACGATCTTCATATTACGGGACCGTTTGGTGGCAATTAACGGATGATTTAACAGCATCATCGAAGAGGCAAGAAGCAATCAATAAACAAATCAAAGAAAAGCGAACAGAGCTAGAGGCAGGAGATCAGGAATTGGCAGCCTATGAAGAGCAGACAAAAAATGAAACCGTTGATCAATCCGCTATCTCGAAAGCCCAGCAAGAATACCGTGACAAACAGTCAACACTTTCTGCCGCGCGGAAACGACAATTTGAAGCAGAACGTGCATTAGAACTCGCAAAAGTTCAAGCTCAATCTACATGGTCCCCTCTTCCTCTGCATGAAATCATTTCTGAACTCGAATCATTGCACACGGTTCATGAAGATCTTTTACAGACGTTAAAAAATATACAAAGTTTGGAAGAACTGGATGCTGTCACGAAAAAAATCGAAACCGTTTTCACACGCTCAAAAGGATTAAAGATCCGTCTTACAAAACCAAATCCCGATGATTATAAGGCTGATCCTACATTAGTCGCCGCACATGAGAAAACAACGTCCGAAGTAAAAGCAATTGAACAAGAAGTAAAGCAAGCAGAAAAACATATAGACGCCGTTCAAAAGGAACAAACAACCGACCGATCCGTCTTTTTTGACATGCAAAGAACATTGCGTGCATTACAAACCGAACTTCATACACTGGAAGGAAAAAAGAATCATGAGGAGATCGATCGAGCACGCATTGAAACAAGGCTCGAGGGGATTGAAAGAGAAATACGCGAAGAGACTCCTAAGCTCCTCAACATCATTCGAAGAGAAAAGCCAGAATCAACTCTGAAAGATATAGATGCGACGCGTGCAGAGATGCATAAATTGCGTCATCAGTTAGAGCTCATTGGTGGTATTGATAGTGAAACGGTTGAAGAACATGAACAGACTGAAGAACGATATACATTCCTCAATGAACAGCTGAAGGATTTACAGCAGGCTATTCAGGCAACAGAGAAAGTAATTGACGAACTTGATACACGTATTCAGAAACAAGGAGAGCAAGCCTTCAAAAAGATAAACAGTGAATTCCAAAAATATTTTAAACTATTATTTGGAGGTGGAAGTTGTTCACTCATAAAATTACAGAGCGACAAAGAGCCGAGTCAAAAGGTGTCTTTAGATAGAGCTCTTGAGAGTCTTGCAGAAGAAAAAATAGAGGAATTAGAAGAAGAAAGTTTAGCTTCCGCAGCATTGCGTCGATTTAAAAAACGGCGCGAAACGGTCTCTGGAATTGAAATTCAAGCAACGCCTCCTGGCAAGAAACTCAAATCTCTCAATTTGCTTTCCGGAGGAGAACGAGCCCTCACCTCTATTGCACTCTTGTCAGCTATCATGGCAACAAACCCTTCCCCATTCGTCATTTTAGACGAGGTCGATGCAGCACTCGATGAAGCAAACACGATTCGTTTTGCAAATATACTTGGAGAATTACAAAAACTGACACAGTTTATTGTGATTACACATAATCGTGCAACAATGGAAAAGGCAGATCTATTGTATGGCGTTACGATGGGAGATGACGGCGTTTCAAATTTACTCTCCGTAAATCTGACAGACATAGAGGACGCCGGATCAGCGAGACGATAATCGTTGACCAAACAATTTTTTCTACGTACTATCTCGCCAGGAGGTGAATATGACAATGCTCGTCATTTTGCGGAATAGCTTCTTCGCAAGCATCGCCGTTGCTTGGATGGCATGCTTCAGTCTCATTGGATACTTGTCCGTTCTTGTAGGAATGCCATGGAAGCGCATGGATATTCCATGGACATATGTCCCCGCATTTTTACAGCAACACGGTATGCAAACCGAACTCACTCTGCACGGAACCGTTCCTCGGATGAAAAGGGGGCATGCCAACTTGATTCTGTTCAACCATCCCGGCATTGGTGAAACGATGCTGCTTGGATGGGTCATACTCTTTGTCCTTCACCTGCGAAATTATGTCATTGTTGCAAAACACAATGTCGATAAAATTGCTCGTGTTGGAATCAAGCTCGATATTCTCTTCCCCATCAACAAAGAAAAAGGAGAGGAAGCCAAAGAGCGATTACGCATGAGTGCTTCGACACTCTTTGGACCCAATAGAAGCATTCTTCTTGCACCTGAAGGTTCGAGGATCACACCGAAACGGCGCGCGCGGCTTACAACGAACCGTTCATCGGGATTAAGCAAAGATGTACCAAGATGGTATTTGCGTCCGAAAGCTGGAGGATTACTTGCGTTACTCAGGGCGTATGATCGTAAAGACAATCCGCCACCACTTGATGTGTATTTCTTACATCTCGTCACATTTCCAAATCGTGCCGAGAGCATCATGGAAATCCTCACGACGCCAAGGAGAGAATGGCATGTTGAAATTCTTGCGATCAATCAAGAAGATCTACCGCGCAATGAACTTCTTCTGAGGAATTACCTCAACAATTTCTGGAATGAACTTGCAATTTCAGCCCAGTCTTGGGAGAAAATCCCCTAACGACTTCAAAGGTCGTTTTTTATTTGCCCCTACAGGTGTTGACAAAAAAACAACAAAAAGCTAAACTTCGCTCAAATTAAATCAAATGATTTTTTATTAACTATTTACTAAATATTACGCAGGATTTTTCATTCTCTGTTAGGAGATACATTGAGTAACGACGACATGTACTAAAAAGTACATTGAGCCGTAACGCAGGTTTTCGACACAGCGGAGGAAGAAAAAGACATGTAAAATTACTATGTTAACAATTCGATTATCACGCACCGGAAAACACAAAGCCCCACAATACCGTGTGGTATTGCAAGAAAAAGGGCGAGACCCTTGGTCTCCTGCCATTGAAATCCTTGGGCATTATAATCCACGTAAAACACCAAGTGAAATCGTTCTTAAGGCAGAGCGTATTACACATTGGCTAAGTCAGGGTGCTCAACCTTCAAATACCGTTCATAATTTACTCGTGAGTGAAGGAGTAATCAAAGCAGATAAAGTGAATGTGATCACTATCACAAAGAAGCGAGCTGGAAAGTTAGAAGAAAAGAAAGCAGCTGACGCAGAAAAGAAGAAGGCTGAGGAAGAAGCGAAGAAAGAAGCGGAAGCCACTGCAAAAGCTGAGGCCGAAGCAGCAAAGGCAGAAGAAGAAAAAGCTGCCAAAGAAGCAGCAGAGGCTGCAGCAAAGGAAGAGGAAGTTGCTGACGAAGGAAGCAATCCTGAGGGAGCCGAGGGCGAGTCGAAGGACCTCCCTGCAGAAGTAGCTGAAGAGACAAAAGAAGAAACAGCAGAAGAGGTAGCTCCGGAAGTAGAAGAATCTACCGAAGAAGCAACAGCTGATGAATCTAAAGAAAAGAAAGAAGAGACACCTGAAGCGAAGGAAGAAGCTCCTGCAGAAGAGAAGAAGGAAGAAGAGAAGAAGGAAGATTCCGCAGAATAATTCCAAGTGGTCATTTGACCACTTTTTCTTTTGACAGGATCTGTTCCCGTGATATTATTTTCATACAAGCATACCAATTTGGTAGCAATTAATTATTCATAATGAACGTGAATGCTCAGCATAGTCTGTAGCACGTAAGAATTGTATGGAGAACGATCAAGTATTCGTAGAACAAGTGGTAAAGGCAATAGTAAATCATCCGGAAGACGTGAAGACGGAACGGAACATTGATGAAAGAGGCGTACTCATCACCCTCCACGTAAACCCAGAAGATATGGGATACGTCATTGGACGGTCTGGTCAAACGGCACGTTCAATCCGAACACTCCTAAAAATCGTGGGAGCAAAAGATAATGCACGAGTGAATTTAAAAATTTACGAACCGGAAGGTTCCGAGCGGCCCCCTCGACGCGAACGACCTTCTGAAGAAACAACTGAAGCTCCTGCTGCTGAAGAGGCTTCCGAGGAAGAGGTTCCTGCAGAAGAGCCAGAGATGGACACTTCAACAGTTGATGACCTTACATTCTAGAATAAAAATACCGACTGAAACGTCGGTGTTTTATTAGAGACATATTCTTACTTCGTCATTCATGACAATGCATGAGTGCAGCGACGATAGGCGCCGCCGTTGTGGCGAAGGAGCGCAGCGATTTCGCCACAACATCGGGATTTAGAGAAGTTTCGAACGTAGTGAGAAATTTGGATGGAGCCTGCAAGGCGGAATCTCTAAATCCTTGTTATACGTTTTTTCTGCAAGAAAAAATTGCGAAGTGAAACGGAGCAACAGTATGACGCAGGTCAGCCCGACAAATACTTTGAGATTAAATCGACTTTTTCTTTTTTATTAATCAATTCATAGAATTTTTTAGCATATTCAAGAGGTAAGATTGGAATTTTCAAATCATTCCAAAGTATTTTTTCAGTTTTATCAAACATATCTAATTCTCTGTCTCCATAAGAATTAATTTCAATTTCGAAATTATTAATATCACAGACTATGGAGCGACCATTTATTTTTTGACTGAAAAAATCTTTAACAATATATTTCTTCAAGGCACTTCTAAAAATCTCAATACCTTCGTTATTTGTAGTAATGTCTAAATCTTGAACTGTGACTTCAACACCTTGAATTTTGAGATTTGCACTTCCTTCTAATCTCCAAATAAATTCTTTGCCTTGAAGACTATCTAAAATGATTTGCAAAATTTCTTTGATGTTTTTCTCATCCATAATACTAAAAAATTCTTTAATCTATATAAAGTTTCTTAAGAGGGCTGACCGAGTAATATTGCGTATAACGGCGGCGCCTGATCCGAAGTCCCGTGAGAAGAACGAAGTTTTTCGCACGGGATTTTGGATAGGTGCTGTTGTGCGATGTCGCGCAGCGACGAGCACGGCAGCGACGATAGGCGCCGCCCAACACTCCTAGTTTAGAGTATTGGGCGGTTTGTTGCTAAAATGACCGT
>CAYWYQ010000016.1:0-15955 GCA_964462325.1 uncultured Gammaproteobacteria bacterium
AGCCTTGTCAAGCTCCGATGCTTGCCATCGGAGTACTCCTTGCGGGTTGACAAATACCTTTATTCGTGATAAAAAAACACCTGTTTTAATTTCATGTTGATTTTAAAATAGGGACTAGTTTCTTTTGGAGGGAAGATGCCACCTGCAACTTTATATAGAAATATACTGGAAGTAAATCTAGGTGTGGAAGTGACAATTCGACGGCTAGGTTTTACTGACATCACTCTAGCAGGTGGTGAAGAGCAATGGGTTCGTATTGAAAATATAGAAGGATCTTTATATATCGATCATTCTCTTGTAAAACTACACCTAAGCAAACATCAAGATGAAAATTGCTGTCTAAAAGGCACTGAGTTGAAAAAAGAATTAGCTCAATACAATAATGTACATCCCAATATTATGGTTGCACTACACAACAACCGTAATATGATTCCGGTGTCTTGGGCAGAAAAATCAGTCGATGTATTCTTCTGGGGAGGTTCTGCGACTGAGAATGGATCTACAGGTGTTCCGTATATTGAATTCACTAAACGGGGAACAGTATTAGGTATAAGAAAACTGATTGCTGGATGGGATTCTAGGCGTCTAGCTGCTATCACTGAGTAAGATACACCTTACTATATTCTACTTGTCACACTCGAGAATTACTCGAGTGTTTTTTCTTTACAGGAAACTCTGCACAGAGTGGTGCTTTCATAGGTCTCTCGGCGTGCGGGGACGAATGTTCCTACTCATTCTAATATCGTTACGCAGTAATATGTCATGATGCTTGCGCTACAAATTTAGAAGAGATCAGTGTGAGGCGTTGGAAACCCTGTACGAAGCGTAGCGGAGTGCGGGTAGGATGTTTTAATTGATATTGCTTTTCAATGGTGAATATGCTGTTATAATGAATATATGGCAAAAAAAGCACGTAGTCCACTTTCAAGATCACTTCGCGTGTATCAGCGCGCAGCGGTTATTTTTGTTATTCTATCTTTCCTGTTATTGGTAGCGGTCCTTTATTTATCTGTTTCTCAAGCGACAATAAAAGTATACCCAGTTCCTCAATTGGTATCGACAACATTTGAATTAGATATCGTTCCATCGGCAACAAAAGAAGGAGAGGTAACGGGTTATATTGTGCAAGAAGATTTTTCAAAATCAAAAACATTTTCATTACCAGAGGCAGGAGCAACAGCGGTAGAAGCAAAAGCAACAGGATTTGTTACAATAAAAAATGAAACAAATACAGATCAACCACTAGTAAGAACGACCCGGGTGCTTTCTGAAGAAGGAGTACTATTTCGTTTAGAAGAAGCAGTTACCGTACCAAAACAAGGAGAAGTACTTGCAAGGGTAATCGCAGATGCACCGGGGCTCTCTGGAGAAAATGAAGCCTCAACATTTACCATTCCGGGATTAAATACTATCAAGCAAAAATCAATATATGCTGTCAGTGATTCGAAAATGACAGGCGGACTGCAATATGTTCGTACATTAACAGAAGAAGACATTATACAGGCGCTCGATATTCTGAAAGACGAGATGCTTGATGATATCCGTACATCAATTAGTGTGGGGATAGATACGGACATTTTTGATGGAGAAGGTTTTGATGTTGAAATTATTACCTATGAATCTGATACAGAGATTGGTACGGAAACCGGCGTCTTTTCTTTGTCTGCTAACGCAAATATAACGGGTGCATATTATCCACGTGAAGCAATTGCGCTCTACGCCTCTGATCAATTAGCAGAAATCATTGGAGAAGGTTTTGAACTTGTAACAACAAATATAGAGGGAGTTCAAATATCACTTAGTGCCATTGATATTGAAGCAGAATCTGCTATAGTAACCGTCTATATTGATGGTCAGTCAATACTTGCGCTTGATAATGATCTATTAGACAGGTCAAGATTTGCTGGGCAATCCCCACAGCAGGTAGAGTCTTTGTTAGACGTACCAGATCTGATCGAAGAATCTCATGTAAATTTTCAGCCATTCTGGTTAAAACGTGTCCCTACTTTGAAGGACCATGTTAAAATTAATATTGTAACGAGAGGGTTGTAAATAAAAACGCCATTCGTTTAATGGCGTTTTGCTGAGTATCGCACGGGCGATGCAGGTATAGAGCGATTCGGTGACGTGATATGGTTTTTGTAGCTACGTTCGATTTCGCGCACTGATGAGGCGTGTTTTTCGAGCCCTGCCTTGATCAGGCTCAGAATGATTTCATCTGGAAGTACCTCCAGTTGTTCGATTTGCTCATCAGAAAAGTAGCAGTTTGCTGTCTTCATTCCCACGAAGAGTGGATTTGGATTCATGATTTGTCCAAGAACGACAATATTTTTTCTGCTTGCTAAGCCCTCCCCCTTTAGATGAACATAAATATAGCAGTATAGAATACTTTTAGTCAACCTTGCTTTATTATATGAATTTTGTAGAATAAAACTATCGTAATGACAGGGATTCACTAACCCTAGAGCGAACGACTGAGCGATCTCAGAATAATTGAGTGGTTAGACTGAGAGAAATCGGTTTAGCAACTCGGGTGGAATCGCCCTCCGAAGCCTTGGCGAAGGATGGGTCCCGAGATCATCTCGTCTTTTTGCGAGATTGGTCTCGTTTTTGTTTTCGTGGCTACTGACTACTTACTATTGACTACTTACTTTCATATGAACAATAAACTACACGCAATGCGTCACTCGGCTGCACATGTATTAGCAGCAGCTGTACAGCGACTTTATCCAAATGCAAAATTTGGAGTGGGCCCTGTTATTGATAATGGTTTTTATTATGACATTCTTACAGAGGAGCCTTTGTCAGAAAAGGATTTGAAAGGCATTCAAAGGGAAATGATTAAGATAATAAAAGAAGGGTATGAAATGGAGCGTGAAGAAATGCCGATGGATGATGCAATCGATCTTTTCTCTGAAATGAAACAGAATTTTAAGATTGAATTACTTGAAACAATAAAAGAAAAAGGGACGACGAAAATACATGCGGATGACGCGCAGGATATTGATCCAGACTCTGAAGTTGTGTCTGTGTACAAAACAGGTGATTTTGTAGACCTTTGTCGTGGCCCTCATGTAGAAAATGTGAAAGAGATTGGCGCATTTAAATTATGGAAGCTTGCAGGTGCTTATTGGCGAGGGAATGAAAATAATCCTCAAATGCAACGGGTATATGGACTTTGTTTTGAAACAAAGGATGAATTAAAGGCATATGAGCGCATGATTGAAGAAGCGAAGAAACGTGATCATCGAAAACTTGGTCAAGAATTAGAGCTCTATACGATTGTTGATGAGATTGGTGGAGGTCTACCACTCTTTTATCCGCGAGGAACGATTTTGCGTTCTCAAATCGAATCATTGGTAGATAGGCTACAAACGCAAAGTGGTTATGAAACGATTTGGGTGCCACATATCACTAAAGGGAAATTATATGAAATTTCTGGACATTTAGATAAATATGATGCGATGTATCCTCCAATGAAATTAGAAGGAGAGGATGATTATTATCTCAAGCCAATGAATTGTCCGCATTTCATGATGTTATTTAAGTCACTACCACATTCATACCGCGATATGCCTGTGAGATGGGTGAGTACGACATCAGTATATCGTTATGAGAAAAGTGGGGAGCTTTCAGGGCTAACGCGTGTCCGTTCAATTACGCAGGATGATTGTCACGTATTTACGACACCGGACCAGATCGAAGGTGAGATTAATTTGATGCTTGATATGATCAAGGATATCTATAAAGCATTTGGTTTTGATGATTTCTGGGTCAGTATTTCAACGCATGATCCTCAAGATGCTGAAAAGTATATTGGGGACGAAAAGGTGTGGAAAGATTCTGAATCTGCGCTTGAAACACTTATAAAGAACAGAGATTGGAAGTATCAGGTTGTTCCAGGTGAGGCCGCTTTTTACGGTCCAAAACTCGACTTCATGTTCCGAGACGCAATTGGTCGAGAGTGGCAATTGTCCACCATTCAGCTCGATATGAATTTACCAGAGCGTTTTGATCTCAACTATATTGATCAAAATAATGAAAAGCAAAGGCCAGTCGTTATCCACAGGGCCATGCTTGGATCTGTAGAAAGATTCATGGGAATTTTAATCGAACATTATGCGGGTGCATTTCCACTTTGGCTTGCACCAGAACAAGTCCGTCTCGTACCGGTTTCTGATGATTATGTTTCATTTGCGGAAGAGCTGGCGGTCAATTTAGCTAAAGAAAATATACGTGTTTCTGTAGATAGTTCAAAGGAGGGAGTAGGAAAAAAGATACGTAATAGTGCAAAAATGAAAACACCTTGGACAATCGTACTTGGAGAAAAGGAAGTGAATGGAGGTGATTATACGGTAAATATTTTCGGACAGGAGGAAGATCTCGTTATCCCAGCCAATGATTTATTGGAGGTAGTGAAGAGAGAATCAAAAGTACCACAGGACTATGAAGCCTAAAATTGTTGTCATTTCGGGTCCAACGGCATCTGGAAAAACAGATCTCGCACTTCAAGTTGCGCGGCAGTTTAATGGTGAAATCATTTCTGCGGATTCTCGTACGATTTTTCGAGAAATGAATATTGGGACAACAAAACCAGAAGGTGAGAAGATTCCTGCCACGGTTATTACTCGTGAATCAGTAGAAGAGAAAGGGTTGCATGAAGCAAATAAAATGGATATTCATGCTCTTTTTGACGAAAAGCCATATATGGTGGAAGGAATTCCGCATTGGGGGATTAATGTTGTGGATCCGAATGAGTCGTTCACCGCGGCGCAATTCAAGCTATATGCAGAACAAAAGATTGAAAATATCTTACAGAGAAAGAAGTTGCCTATTATTGCTGGAGGAACGGGATTATATATTTCTGCCATTGTCGATAATTTGAGTTTCGCAGATTCGGATATAAATGAAGCTTTTAGGTCGGAGCTCAAGGAATTGTCTAATGAACAATTAATTGAACGGTTACGTGCAGTGGATGTCGATGCGATTGATGCGATAGATACAGAAAATAGAAGGCGACTCATACGTGCGATTGAAATCATCGAAACGACAGGGAAGAAGTTGAAGGAACAGCAAAAGAAAGGTGAGCCTCGATACGATGCGCTGCAGATAGGTCTTAAAATAGAACGAGATGAGCTCTACGCGCGTATTAATGATCGAGTAGATATGATGATAGCAAATGGACTTGTGGATGAGGTGAGGGCATTAAAGGATAAGTATGGATGTGAAGTAAATGCAATGACAGGAATTGGTTATAGGCAGATATGCGCATTCCTCGAGGGGTATATGACATTACGTGATGCGATTGATGTACTAAAACGTGATTCGAGGCATTATGCGAAGAGGCAAATGACATGGTTCCGTAGAGATACAAGAATAAACTGGGTAGAAAATACTTCTACGGCAATAAATCAGATCAGCGATTTTATTGCATAAAAAAAATGCACTCGGCTCGAGTGACTCAAGGAGGAGATGCGTCTGACAGGCAAGTCATCGCAATTTACTTTTGTCACTGAGCCGAGTGCAGAGAATAGTACTTAATTTTTATCATAAAATCATAAATTAGTCAATAACAAACCACCAATAGACGGTTTATTTTATTTTCTGATTGATGAGCTTGGTAACTATGGCCGGATCGGCATTACCTTTCGTTTCTTTCATCATTTGTCCAATGAGAAATTGCATCAACTTTGTTTCACCGGTTTTATATCTTTCGAATTCATCCGGATATCGTTCGATGACTGCATCGAGGGAAATAGCGAGCTCGTCATCATTGTCTACTCGCTTTGCTCCCATGTCTTCCATGATATGACTCGGGTCGCCACCCGTATCGAGCATTTTTCCCAGAACAAGTAACCCATTTGTATTTGTCAGTTGACCTGATGCAATCAAGATAATAAATTCTGCAAAGTTTTCTGGAGTAATATCCATTGTCTTTACCTGTAACTTTTTCTCAGATAATAGCCCGGGTAGTTTATTGAGTACCCAGCTTGTGAAAAGTTTCATCAATTTCTTTCGCTCAACTTCCATTACTGCTGATTCGATATCTGGATGAGCATTGAGCCATGCGCCTAGCTCGCTTAAGGACTGTTCTGCAAAATCAGCAAGGTTGACATCTTCCACGATTTGATAGGCGTCAGATTTTTTAAATCCATATTCCTCTATTAAGCGCTGTCGTTTCGCTTGAGGTAATTCTGGCATTGTTTTTAGTGCTTGTGTTGCTTTGTCTCGTAGGTCCAGCGGAGGAATATCTGGTTCTGGGAAATAACGATAGTCAGCTTCCCCTTCTTTTGTTCTTTGATCGACCGTCATTTGCTTTGGGTCATTCCAACCTCTTGTTGTTGTCATAGTAGGAGGCGTATTCATTTCCCATAATTTTGTCTGTCTCTTTATTTCGTATTCAATAGATCGCTCGACTGCTTTAAAAGAGTTTACATTTTTAATCTCTGTCTTAGGATAGAGCTCTGCATCACCTACGGGTCGTAAGGAAATATTTACATCACAACGTAGTTGCCCTTTTTCCATATCTCCATCAGATACACCAAGAGACCGCACAAGTGTACGCAATTCCTGTAAATACGTTTTTGCTTCCCCGGCGCTTTTGAAATGTGGTTTTGTTACGATTTCGCAAAGTGGAGTTCCTCCTCGATTAAAATCAATATATGTTTTTCCGTCTTCGCCGTGAATATTCTTTGCTGCATCTTCTTCAAGATGCAATCGTTCAATTCCGATACGGACATTTTCATCAACACCAGGAACGTCCAAATCTAAAAATCCTTCAGACATGATTGGTAAGTCATATTGAGAAATCTGATACGCCTTTGGAAGATCGGGGTAAAAATAATGTTTGCGATCAAACTTAGACTGTCCAGCAATAGAACCGTTTAATGCTAACCCGATAAGAATAGCCCAGTCTATTGCTTGTTTATTTGGAACCGGAAGCACTCCAGGGTGACCTAAGCAAACTGGGCAAATATAAGCATTTGCCGCCGCTAATTCTGCATCATTATTGCATCCGCAAAAGAGCTTCGTCTTTGTTTTGAGTTGAACATGTGTTTCAAGGCCGATGACAGGTTCGAGTTTCATACGAAGCGAGTTTAGCACATTTTACCGTATCTGCAAGTGAAAATACATTATTTTTTCGTTGCAGGTGCTGGTTTTTTATTGTTCGGTAACATGGTGTAGAGCACATAAATAGGAACAATGGCAAGTGGCGTAAATATAGTGAAGAGAAGGAGTGTCACGAGTATATCTAGAGTACCACCAACTGTTTCGGTCATTACAGGTGAGAAGGTAAAGAGGTTGATAATAGTGGATCCAATAAAGAATGCAACGGTGGACACGACAATATAGAGAAGTGAAACAAAGAATGAGATTCCAATGAATGTGAAGAATACTTTCCAGAAAACACAGGTAACTTTTTTGCGAGAACCACGCAATGCATCCATAACACTCTTTCCTACGAGTACATATTCAAATTGGGCGAAGGTAAGCTCGACGGTATACTTTATCAGATAGACGAGTCCTACAATGATCCCAATAATAAAAAGTGCGATACCAATAAATCCAATAATAGGGTTCGCTGGTCCGTATCCACTCATAGCAATAAGTATCGTTCCGGGCGCTATTGGAATAAGTATAGAAGCAAATTGAATGAGCGATACCAATACAGCGATAGCAAGTGACCCTGAGAACCATTTCCAAGATGAGCTCATCGTTTCGGATACATCAACTTTTTTCTTATTTGCAAGCGCATGGATGGCTCGAATAAGAGCAATCCCAATCCAAATTGAAACAATAGGTGTTACGATAAATGTAACAATGAGACTTGCGACACTCGCAATAATAGAGATCGGTGTAAATGTTTGATCGGCATTAACGAAAGGTAATTCATTATAGGATGGAGTAAGGAAGAGTAAAATAAGTGTTAATACACTTACAATTCCAAACCATAAAGAAATACGCCAAAGTACTCCGATATTCTTCCGATAGAGATTCCAAGATGTATCTATGAATTTTCCAGGTGAAAACATATTTAGGAATTAATGTTTAAGAGTTGTTTAAATAGTTGAGAGCTTGTGTCGAGTGTTGTTTGTAAATTGGTACTTGTGTCAATTGTGTGAATATCTGTACCTTTATCTGTATAGATTTTTTGAAAGGTAGTTCCGTGAAATATGTCTTGAAATTTCATTAGATATTTTATTTCTCCATACATTCCTTTGGATGTATCTTCACGTGTATTGAGACGCTCTACGGCAATATCTGCATTTATATGTGTTAGAATAAGATGATCAGGCGCTTGTTGAATAGCGACCGCGTTTCCGGGAAGATTCATGACATCCTCTTGTGTCATTGTACCATCCATATTGCCTTGATACACAATAGATGTCGACACCGACCGGTCTTGTATGATTATTTTTCCCGATTCAAGTGCTGGTAGTATAAAACGCCTGTATTGGATATGTCGATCAAGAGAAAATGCATGAGCTTGCTCCATGGCGGAATAATGATTAGGATAGAAAGATATTTCTTTACGAATAGCTGACCCCGTCCATGCTTTTGTTGGTTCTATTGTGAAATAAATATCACAATCATCAACCGTGCTAAATTCAGGCATCTCAGTATGTTTCGAGAACCAATCTTGCGAGTCAAAATACGAAATGTTCTGCTCAGTGAGCATTGCTTGTATATGGCGAAGTATCGTTGATTTTCCGCTTCCAGCTATTCCGTCAATAACAATGAAAATACCATTTCTATTATTCATATACAATTATTTTCCCGTTGAACCATGTCCTCCACGATTTCGATCAATGATATTGTCAACTTCGTGAAATGTAACCTGTACGACAGGGAGAATAATCCCTTGCGCAATACGGTCACCCTTTTTTAACGAAATGACTTCTTCCCGTAGATTACGGGCGATGAGAAAGATTTCATCTTCTGGTCCGCAGTAATCAGAGTCAACGATTCCGACAGCATTCGCCATAGTTGTTCCATGCTTTATTGGGCCAGATCCACGTGAAGCGACCAGTAACATATGGTTATCAGGAACGGAAATGACAAGCCCTGTTGGTATCATCTTAATTTCATAGGCCTGCAAATCAACATCTTCCACTAGGTGAAAATCAAATCCTGCTGCACCTGATGTTTTATATTCTGGGATAATAGCATTTGGGTGAACTTTTTTAATATTAACTTCCATATGCTGTAGCTTAGCAAAGAAGTTAGCGAAATTAAAACGTTTTCCACATGCGATAATTGCTGGAACAGTCAAAGTTGCTTAGGGTGGATTTAGATAGGTATTATGACACGTTTTGATAGAATATACGCAGATTCAATTGCACGCATTATGCGCCTTGGGGCGGATTGCTTTAATGAACGTACGGGCTTACATACAAAAGCCATTCCGGGCTTTACATATGAGTTATACCCATCTGACGGCTTTCCCCTTCTAACACTTCGTAAAATTCCGGTCCGCCTTTTTGTGGCGGAGGTTATTTGGATGTTAACAGGAGAGAAAGATATGAGCTTCTTTCAAAAGTTCTCCCATGCTTGGGACGATTTTGCAGAAGACGACAATACGATGGAAACAGCCTACGGGTATCGTTGGCGTCACCATTTTGGTCGCGATCAATTGCTCGAGCTTGTTGAACATTTAAAACATGAGCCGTCATCGAGGCAGGGGGTTGTTATGATGTGGGATCCGTCTTCTGATGGTCTCCTTGGTATGAAAAAGAAAAATGTTCCTTGCCCGTTTGTGTGGATAACAAACATTATTCATAGAAAACTTAATTTGCACCTTGTGATTCGGTCTAATGACATGATGCTTGGAAATCCGCACGATATTGCCGGATTTGCTCTCTTGCAGTCCATGCTTGCGCAAGAGTTAAAGGTAAAATCTGGTAAATTAACAATTTCGATTTCACATGCGCATATTTATGAGAATCATTACGAACAAGCCTGGGAAATTGTCGAGAGAGCACGAACACATACACATAAGGAAATCAGATTGAATTTACCTGAAAATAGCTTTCAACGCGGACTCACAAAAGATGAATCTCTTGTGAAAGAGATAACAAAAAGTTTGAAAGAATATTATCAGCCTTTACCTCCGGTGAAGAGAATGAAAGTAGCAATTTAATATGAAAGTTAGTCTTCTCGCCGCCATGAGTTTGGATGGGTATATTGCACTTCATGATCATCAAAATTCAATGGAGTGGACGAGTGATGCAGATAAGCAGTTCTTTGTAAAAAAAACGAAAGAATCAGGGGTGATGATTATGGGTCGTTCAACATATGAAACGATTGGCAGGTCTTTGCCGGGGAGGCGGATTATTGTCATGACGCGTTCGCCTGACGCATATGAAAATATACCAGGTAAAGTTGAGTTTGTCTCCAATACGCCAGAAAAGATTTTAGAACAATTACGTGGCTATGAAGAGGTGATTATTGCCGGCGGAGAATCTGTTTATACAGCATTTTTAGATTCTGGACTTGTCACGGATCTTTTTCTTACCATTGAGCCAATTCTCTTTGGAGGTGGCGTGAAACTATATGAAGGATCTATGAAGAAACTGGTCTATATATCTTCAGAAAAAATTGGTTCGCAAGCGTTATTGGTACATTATACATATGAAGCTTGAATATCCCTATCTACCAGAAGGAAGAGAAATACACTATGTAGGTAGTGATAATAAATTTATGATACAAGCAAAGGCTTTACAGAGCCATGGAGATCCTCTGTTCCCGGTTGGGGGTGTGCTTGTGAAGGATGGGGTTGTAATAGGGAAAGGTGCGAACGGATTTAACAAAGGTCCGGGTCAAGATCCTCATATTTGTCCGCGTGTTGTACTTGAATGCCCGTCAGGAGAGGGGTATGATTTATGTTCTCTACATGATGCAGAAGGTCATTGTGAACGAATGGTTTTGAAGGACGCATATGAGTCTGGATGTGATCCAAATGGGGCAGATCTCTATATGTATGGACATTGGTGGGCATGTAAACCGTGCTGGGATGCTCTCATTGATGCGGGTGCGAATAAGGTGTTTCTTGTCGATGATGCGCATAACTTGTTTACGCGAGACAAGGTTCAGGCATCGGCATTTATTCCATCAGTTAAACGAGCTTATATTGCAGGTGCGCTATCGAATTTGGAGGAAGATGCAGGATCTCAATATCAGATGTATGAAGGAATAGGGGAGATATGTGAAGATTTAGGTATACATGCGCGTATTCCTCATATACATAATGGAGAAAATAAGAAAGAAAATCATGAAAAAGATCCTCGACAAGTATTTGAGTGGGGAAGTAATGAAGTGGCTGAGGCTGATGTTATTATAGCGGAAGTAAGTTATCCTTCACTTGGAACCGGGAGTGAAATTATGTATGCATGGCAATTAAAAAAGCCTGTCGTACTTTTATCACGTCGAGGTCAATATGTTTCAAAATTTGTGACAGGCAATCCAGCGGTTGTCTATCATGCTGAATATGGAAGTGTAGAAGAAGTACAGAAGGTGGCAAGAAATATTCTGAAGCAACTTTAGATACCGAATGTATGTTTCAGAGATTGTATATCTCCGTTCACGAGTAGATCTCTCTCGTCTGATTTATCAACCTTATATTGAGGATGTCCTACACTTGAGTATTTTGCTTGCTGTAAACCGTGTATATTTGCTTCTTCCGTCGTGAGATTATCCGATAATGTTTCAAAGACAACCTGGCAAATACGTTCTCCGGGATAGAGTCTTAGTACTTGATTACCAGCTTCATTTTTCATAGGGAATATTAAGTTTCCATTGTACCCAGTATCGATGATACCTGAAAGTGAAAGGTTTATTCCACGACGATTTGTAGAGGTACGAGGGAAGAGAATGGCCATCAAGTCTGAAGCATTCATTTCAATATTTTCTAGACTTGTTCCAATAACAAATTCATTTGGGAGTAAATCAAAATACTGTCCAGGTTTCAAAATAATTTCATCAAATTGTTCGGAGTGATAATCATCTTCTGCTATGGACACTTTCAGTGCATGCCTTCCATTGTCGGTCATAATCCAATTTTTTGGCACAAGGAATTTATATCCAAGTCTGAGATCGACCGCATGTGGTTGCATTTGAAATTTATCAAGGCCCGGATCGAATACAAGATCTTTATTTTGTATACGTTTATGGATTGATTTACGTGTAAGGATCATATTGATCACACCTTACCATTTCTTTTCAAAACAAAAAAACCACTCGAAAGTGGTTTCTGTTTTAATCTTGTAATTAGATCTGTGTTGTATCAAGTTGAATCGCTGGACCCATTGAACTCGCTATAAAAGCACTCCTCATAAAGGCACCCTTTACTCCGGGCGGCTTTGTTTTATTAAGAGCCTCGAGCATGGTCGTTAAATTCTCTTCAAGCTTTGCTTCGTCAAATGACGCTTTCCCAACGATTGCATGAATATTAGAGGTATTATCATTTTTAAAAGCGGTCTTTCCACCTTTTTGTTCCTCAATCATTTTAGCAATATTCGGTCCAACAGTGTCGGTCTTTGGGTTTGGCATAAGCCCGCGCGGTCCAAGTACACGTGCAGCTTTTGCGAGTTTTGGCATCATGATTGGTACCGCTACCGCAACATCGAATTCAATTTTTCCTGTTTGAACAATCTTGTCAATCGTTTCTTCTGTTCCGATGATATCTGCCCCAGCTTCCTTTGCTGCCGTTTCATTGGCGCTGTCTACGAATGCAGCAACGCGAATTACTTTTCCTGTTCCATGCGGCAATACAACGGTTCCTCGAATTTGTTGATCGCCTTTTTTTGGATCGATTCCTGTACGGAGATGTAATTCTATTGTCTCGTCAAACTTTGCTGTTGCAAGTTCTTTTACAAGTTTTACCGCTTCTGAAACGGTATGAAGCTTGCCTTTCTCAAGTTTTGCTTCTGCTTCTTTTATACGTTTTCCTGACATATTTGTTTTTAGTGGTCTACGCTCTTTCGAGCTCCCACGATATTAATTTCGCATCTTAGTAATGGGCGAAGTTGATGTATCTACATCTTATAGATACATCTAATCAACTATTACTTATTTTCTCGCTTCCAGTCCATGTATACAAATTTAAAATGCATCAGGAATAAAGGGATTGTTAGTAGAATTATTGAAAGGCTAAGCACAGCTTCGCTTGCTTGTGTTATTTTATGGTTTTCAATCTCTTGCAAATTACGCTTTTCACAACTTTCTATTAATTTTTCTTCAGATACCTCTAGATCTGGTTCGAGTATCTTACCTCTGTTTATACTATCCAAGGAACAATTCTCTAAATATGTAGGTACATTAGCTGATGGGAATACATAAGTTTTTAACCCCATTGAAAGTAAGTCTCCAAGTGCAAATATACTTACGAATAATGTCACAACAGCTACGACTACAAAATATAGCCTAGTTAAGAATATCCCAGATTTCATAAATAAATAATTAATGATTTATAAAATTATAATACCCTATTTTATTTCAACCCCCATTTGTCGACAAGTTCCGGCAACAATGCGCTTTGCCATTTCAATGTCTTTTGTATTAAGGTCTGGCATTTTCTTTTCTGCGATTTCACCAAGCTGTGCGTCGGTTACGCTACCAACCTTTTCTAGATGCGGCTTTCCTGATCCACTCTTGATTCCAGCAGCTTTCTTAATAAGTTCAGCGGTTGGAGGTGTTTTAAGGATGAAACTGAAACTTCTGTCTTCAAAAATAGTGAGGACAGCAGGAACAACTTCTCCGCGACGATCTTGTGTTGCATTGTTAAACTGACTGATGAAATCCTGGATATTTACTCCATATTGTCCAAGGGTTGGTCCAAGTGGAGGTCCTGGTGTTGCATTACCACCGATCGCTTGTACTTTGATCGTGGTCATGATTGGTTTACTCATACGATACATTTTTATAGTAGATTCTCTTGCGAGCAACTACGTCGTTAGTTATGGCGACATTGCTCATTGCTTTTACAATGCCGTTTCGTCCGAAGTTTGCCAGAAATAGGGGATATTGTCAATAAAAAACACCCTCGTTCATATACGGGAGTGCTTTTCTTGTGTCGGTGCTGTAGGACGTTCTTTCTTCTTAAGATGCGGACCTCTTTCAGAGGTACCGACTGAATCAATACAGCTTAAGGTCCGACTTCTCGCTTGAAGTACGGACCTTTCGATGCGTGCTAAGAACCGCCCCTAAATACTATCGTAAACTACTCCCTACTACCTACACGCTCATCGACTAAAAGCTAGTAGATAAACAGAATTTATACCTTCTTAACTTGCAAGAAGTCTAACTCCACCGGCGTTTCACGTCCAAACATAGAAACGAGTACCTTCACTTTTCCGCGTTGCTCATCAACTTCTTCGACCTTACCTTGTTGTCCTTTGAATGGACCATCAGAAATAAGGACAGGATCACCTTTACTGAGATCGACTTTGAACTCTGGATCTTCAACCTTTGTTCGTTTAAGTAATGCGTCTATTTCTTCCTGAGCAATAGGTGTAGGAGTTGTTCCTGCGCCAATAAATCCAGTCACACTTGGAGTATTTCGTACTACATACCAAGAATCATCGGTTACAGTCATCTCAACTAATACATATCCTGGAAAAATCTTTTCTTCAACTACCCGTCTTTTTCCGTTCTTAATTTTTATTTTCTTTTCTTTCGGAACCATGATATTGAAAATCTTTTCTTCCATATCCATGGTGTCGATTCGTTGCTGTAAATTTTCAGCAACTTTTTCTTCGTATCCGCTGTACGTGTGGATTGCGTACCAACGACGACCATATTGAGCTGTTTGTTTTGCCATATAACTTGTTATTTTACCCAGGAACATTGTTATGGGTCCCGTCAACATTCGTCACCGTACCTTCTAGTACGGCTTCTTTGTTGCCACCCATGCCTCGTTCCTGTGCAAAATTCCTGCGTTTTATTAATGAGTTTGTTAATTTGTCCGTATACGTTGTTATGGGTCCCGTCAATCTTCATCACCGTACCTTCCAGTACGACTCTTCGGTCGCCACCCATGTCTCGTCTACAAACAAAATCTCTTTTTAAAGATTGATCAGTGCTCCAAGAGCAAGATTAAGAATATAATCAAGCACACCAGAATAAACAGCAATTGCAATGGTGAGGATGATGACAAATATACTGTAACGAATGACATCTTTTCTGGTAGGCCATGTTACTTTTTCAAGCTCCTCCTTTGATCCGCGTAAATAACGCATGAGTTTATTGTGTTTTATCGAGATCATATTTTTTGTATTTTAAAACGCCCTTTCCGGGGCATCTGAAAAAAATATACACTATTTTTTTGTAATTGGCAAGATGAAAAAAGGCCCGCGACCACACAATGGAGCCGCTTGTGGTCGCGGGCTGAGTCCTGAGTTGCTGGCAGAGCGCTCGGGACCCACGTAGACGAAGATAATACAAGAATAGCAGGAAACGTTATCATGGGCAATCGTAGTATGTAATTTCTTTATTTGTTACTATAGATATGTATGAAAAATGAATCAATGCGAGGTATTCAGAATACGGAGAAGAGAGATTTTGTCTCACCTGTCTTAGAAAAAGGAATTAATGCGGCTGAATTTTTAACAATAAAAGGCATTGAAACAGGTGCGGATGTTGCTCGATGGCTTGCAAGGAATCAGGGTCCAGAACTGTCTGATTTTCTTACAGATGAAGATACGACAAGAACTTCAAGCATGAATAGGAGACAGTTTCTTACTGGAATGTTTGCGACTGGTATGATGATGAAGGCTAGTGGTACATCGGAAAGCCGAGATGCAAGTGAAGAAAAGAACGTACAGGTTGATGCATCAAGACAGGAACCTGAAGAGCCTATAAACCTTGAGAAAATAGATGCTCGATTTGATTGGGTTCAGGATGTAGAGCAGCATGAGTATTTTGACGATGGAGCAAAAAACTTTTTTCAAAAAGTAGA
>CAYWYQ010000017.1:0-5873 GCA_964462325.1 uncultured Gammaproteobacteria bacterium
AGCCTTGTCAAGCTCCGATGCTTGCCATCGGAGTACTCCTTGCGGGTTGACAAAAGTGCTATTTTATGCTAGATTTTTAGGACGAAAGGAGGAATAAAAATGCGTCGAACCTCGCGCCGAAATACGAAATCGAGCTGCCTCGAGCCGCTCAATACGACGACGATTGTCTTGCTCCTCTGCATGACGGTCAGTTGCCTTATGATTGCAATGAAAATGTATTTCGACCATGTTCCGCTGTAAAAACTACCTTGTCCGATCAGGATCGTACACAATGTGCGGTCTTTTTTTGTTCTTTGATTGCTGTATGACTCAAACCGAGGTTCAACCTCCGAAACCGAGGTTGAACCTCGAGGTTGAACCTCGGTATGGTCACTTTAATTGTATTTGTTGAGTTTCAAGGCAGATTGTCCTTTGTGGAGAGAAATATTGACAATGAATAATTGTGCTATAATTAGCACATTAATACAATTAGTTGCGAGATGCTTGTCTCTAACGTAACCCCCAATCAATATGTATACAGGAATACATATGCCTCGCTTAATGCGCGAAGGTAGTGTTTTTAGGTTCTTTGTCAGTTTTCTTATTGTCGCTATTGCTTCAATAAGTCTTATTTCACTCATTCCGACTCAGTTTGCGCAGGCGGCTGCTCCAACACTCGCTATTGGCGGTTGGAAGGATGGTCAAACCAAGGTCGTTATCGAATTCGATCAATCGGTTGATAATGGTGCAGATGCAGCGCTCGAGGCATCTGATTTCACGGTTGCAGGTGCTAATTCAATTAGCATTACTTCTGTGGACCATTTTCCATTTTCTCATCAAGCCATCCTGACATTATCTGGAAACTTGAATTCAGCCGGTGGAACGGACTTCACTATTGCTTGCGCAAGTAATGCGGTATTTAATCCGTCAGATGAAGCGTGCGGAGCGAGTACGGTGAATGTTTACACGGCGGTTCCTGAGGATACGACAGGGCCATCGGTTGAAGATGTTGGAATTATTAGCGATACGACGGTATTTGTCGATTTTAATGAAATCATGGATCCAACAACGATGATTGCGGGGAACTTTACCCTTACAACATCTGATGGGGATGATGATTCGTCTATCACAAGCACATTAGCCTTTGATCATGGTGTAGATTTAGTAGCAGGGGGTGCTACGATCGCAGCGGGGTCAGGGAATACAGTAGCGGTGAGTACAAGTGTGACAGATATTTTCGGGAATGCATCTGCAGGTGAAACATTAGTCATTTACCCGACAATAAAAATATCTGAGATTCAAGCAGCAACGAGTTCAAATGAAAAGAATGAATTCATCGAGCTATATAATTATGGTCCTGCTCCTGTTGATTTGTCAGATGTAAAGCTTCATTTATGGTCGCAAACACTCACGACAGATTTCTATATACCGCTCACCATGTTTGAAACGAGCATTCCTGCGAATGGATTTTATTTGATTGCTCCTGCACAATTTAATCATGCAAGCGGCGTTGTACCGGATGCAACTTACGATGCTTCTTCGGGGCATATTGGAGATAATGATGGTATATATATTAGTTATTCCACAACGGCAGATGTGGGAGTTATTGATTTGGCCGGTGTAGGAACAAGTACGAAAAAGGAAGGAACAGCTGCTGCAAATATAAGTGATGGTCAGAGCATGGAGCGTAAGGCAAATTTTGATTCAACAGCTACATCACTTGCAGATAATGGCGCGGATGAATTAAGAGGAAATGCATTTGATGATGGGGATAATGCGACGGATTTTGCGGTGCAGACGACACCGAATCCACAGAATAGCTTTTCTCCTGTTGAATTTGCATTCGGAGCTTCATTTAATGAGGGTGGTGATACATCAGCGCCTACCGTTGTTGATTCCTTCCCGAGCGATGCAAGCGCGAACTTTATCCCTGCATTCCTTGATATGGCTGGAATTGACTTTAGCGAGCCATTAGATGCATCAACCGTAAATACAACAAATATAAGCCTAGTGCTCGATTCAGATCCGGGAACAAATTTATGTAATACCGTTACGTATGATGATGCGGCATCATTTGGTCCGGATGTGTCTTGTGCAATCGCAGCAGGGTCTTTGCCGCTTGCGAATGCGTCTCATACATTAACGGTAACCACTGGAGTGACGGATCTTACGGGAAATGCAATTGCTTCTAATTACACGGTGTCATTTACACCTCAGTCCGGTCAGACATTCGGTTCGCAGTCTGTGCCATTCGTCGTAGGAACATTCCCGAGCCAGGGGTCATCTTCCTTCCCACCAGATGCGGAGTTTATTGAGGTAAACTTCGACAATTCGCTCGATGTTTCGACGGTAAATACAACAAATGTCACATTAACGAATACAACAACTTCTTCTGCGGTGAGTGGAATTGTTGTTGGAACACGAACGATTGTAGATACAAATGATGCCATCGCAATTAATCTATCTGGGGCAACAATTACAGCTGGAAATGATTACAGATTAGATATTTCTACTTCGGTGACATCAGCAGAAGGGATAGCGGTTGCTCCTTATATGCTTGAATTCACTGCGGCTGACTCGAATGATGCAACAGGTCCGGTTGTCATTGGTACAGGCCCTCCTGATGGTGAAACGGGACTACCGGTTGGATTCCCGGTTGCGTTCATGAGTTTTGACGATGCGCTCGATTCATCAACGGTAGACACAGATTCTGTGCAATTATTGCAGGGATCCGATGTCTTAGCGGCAACAGTTACGTATCACTCTGCATTCCGTGAAATAGAAATCGAGGGAGCGGCAGCATTTTTGCCAAATACGACATATACGGTGCAATTAGCGGCAGCAAGTAGCGGCGATGAAATTAAGAATGTTTCAGGTGTCGCGCTTCAGGATACGGACGGAACTGGCGATAATTATTATAAATTCTCGTTTACAACGGGAGCTGCTGATGCATCAGCGCCAGATGTCTCTTTCTCTACAGCAACGCAAAATAAAGTGATGGTTACGTTTACAGAACCAATGCGTGAAGGAACCATTACGAATTTATCAAATTGGTCGCTTGAAAGCCCTATTGGTACAAGTGTTCCACTTTCTGCGCTTGCCGGTGGAACCGTTAGTTGGGATGCGGGATCATTAACAGCAGGAATAAGTGGAATTAGCTTGACGGCAGGATCGACATTTGAAATCACTGCTTCGACAGCGATGAAAGACATGTCTGGAAATGCGCTCGCTTCAGCAACAGCAGTTGGAGGTACGGTGCTTGATTCGGGAACATTTGGTGAATCACTAGGACCAGACGCTGGTTTCAAAGGAGAGATTTTCGACTTCCCACCGGCATTTGATGAAGGAGATTGGGGACATGTGCCTCAGGCGGGAGTATGGCCAATGACAGGGATGGCAAGTGCGACATCGAATTATATGGTGAATTTCCCAATTACAGAGCAAATTCGAAGTAATGCAAATAGTGGAAAAGTTGTACTCACATTCCCAAGTGGTTTCGCGGTAGGGAATACTGCGGCATTGTCGGATTCATTCATGAATAGTGATGTAAATGTTCAAGGTTCCGGAACGGTAGCAATTAATAGTGTCACAGGAAATAGTCAAGCGAGGACTGTAACGGTGGACTTTTCGATTGCAACCGCTTGCGGATCTGGCAATGTAGATCCATGTGTTTCAGGCGATGAGAATGACTTTATCTCATTTGATCTTTCCGGTATTGGAAATACGGACCAACCGCGTGACTGGGAAACGGCAGGGTATACGGTTGATATTAAAACAATGACAGGCTCAACGGTGAATGAAACAATGACATCCATGCCATTCTTCATTGCGCCTGCAGGTGACAATTCACTGCAAGTTGACCTAACAGCGGCAGGGGCGGACACGGGAACGGCGGATGTACATATTTGGTCTCCGGGGACGGGAGAAATGACGGAAACTGCAAACTTTGCAACGAATGGTGACGGAACAGCATCGGTAACATTTAGCGGATTGCCGTCAGATTACTTCGATATTTGGATGGATCCGGTTTTGACGATTAAAGCAACAGATGATTTTGTCGGTCCAATGAATGAACCGGTATTTGTGACAGGAAGTACAACGAAGGCAATTACACTTGGAGCAACATCTGGATTAACGAGTGTAACGGTGAATGTAACAGGAGCGACCGGAAAAGATATTGATGTATTCGCAGGTGGTCCGAATGGATTTACCGTGAAAAGGATTTCAAGCACAACGGGTAGCGACACAGTGACACTTAAACTTGCAGATGGAGATTGGCACGTTGGTGTGGGTCCTCATATGTCGATGGACGGAGGGTTCACGATGCCAGAACCGCCAGACTATGTGGTTTCACCGGGAGACTTAAAACTGTCCGTAGCAAGTCCGAATGTGACCGAAGATTCTGGAACGGCGAATGATGGAACAATTTCATTTGCCCTTTCTGCCGCTTCGGATTCTGTGGTCGTAAATGTGGTAGATGATGCCGGAAACCCGGTCATGGACGCTATGGTATTTATGGACTCAACTGAGGGAGGATTTGGGACATTTGGTCAAACATCTGGTGCTGGAAAAGCGACCATGAATGTGAATCAGGGAACCTATCGTGTTGGTGCATTCCTCGACGGAACACCTCCTACACGTGAAATTCGTGTGCGTGTTGATAGTAGCGGAAATGTCTTCCAGGATGGAACACAAGTAAATGAGGTAACGGTGGAATTAAGTAAAGGGGACTATGCGATTAGTGGAACGGTAACTGATGGAACTAATGCGGTAACAGGTGCGGCCGTGCATACATTTTGTACAGCTGATTGTCAGGGGTATTTCGATGCAGGAGCGATGACAAATGCGAACGGGAAATATACATTATATGTCGGTCCGGGTACATGGCAAGTAGAGGCATTCATTCCAGGATTTGGAAGCTCGACGCGTACAACAGTTACGGTGACGAATGATGATGAAACAGGTGTGAATCTAAGTCCAGATTCAGATGCTACCTTTAGAACAATTTCCGGAACCGTATGTAAGGTAGATGGTGGTGGAGCTGATTGTACAGGTGGAACTGGATTGGATGGTATTGAAATATTTGCTTGGTCAAGCGCAAATGGCGGAGGATCAAACTTCACGCATACGGGTGCGGATGGAACATTCTCACTTCGAGTTCCGGCAGCGACAGGATATACACTCGAAGCTTGGGATCCGAGAAAGGGACCTCTCCCAATCATTTCGAATGTGGACGTTTCTTCAGGGAATCAGACAGATCAGGATATTGTGATTGATACGCCAGAGGGTGTAACGATCAATTTGAAAGATGATCAAGGAAATGCGGTAACGGTTGGGGAAGTATTCATCGAGTTCTTTGATGACTCAACAGAGGTAAGGCAACATGTATTCATCGAAAATGAAGATTCTGGATCGATTGATCTTCCGGAAGGGGTCTATGATGTATTAGTACATGCAAAGGGGGTTGAGCTTGATGAGTCAACAGATGTGTCTTCAGATGATGCTGGAACATCGGTGACTTCTGGTGTCATTACGGTGGACGGAACCGAGGTTGTAAAAATTGAAATTCCAGATTTGCAGACCATTTCCGGAACACTGACAGATGGGTCAGCTGCGGTAGAGGATGCATGGGTTGAGGTTACCGATCCAACAACAGGAATTTCCACCGGTGGTGTGACAGATTCGAATGGAAACTACTCAATTTCAGTTCCGGACGGAACCTATCAGGTAAATGCATATAACCCAGGATTGGTTGTTGCTCCTATGACGGTTGCGGTGAGCGGGGCAAGTGCGACGGATCAAGATATGACGGGAACGGTTTCTTCGCAGAATATTACCGGGACCGTAACGGATCCTTCTGGAAATGCGGTACCTTATGCATTCGTTGAAGCATC
>CAYWYQ010000017.1:5951-15258 GCA_964462325.1 uncultured Gammaproteobacteria bacterium
CTGGCGGAGGATTTACGGCCGTACAGGCAGATGCAGATGGAGAGTACTCTCTTCCAGTAGATGATGGTTCATGGGAAGTTACAGCAATTGGTCATGGATACGATGAAGTAGATTTGGCGACAACGGTTGTTATTGATGGAGCATCTGACGCAAATAATGACATTCAATTTACAACGGAAGCAACAGGGCTTGCGAATCCGGTTGTGAAGTCCGTAACGCCTTCTGATGGTGGAACGGTACAGGATCAAACGGCGGGACTTACCGTCACAATTCCGGCAAATGCAACAAGTACATCGACAAGTGCAGGTACGGTTTCAATGAAAGAAACAAATAACGTTGTAAGTACAGCAAATAACAGTGTGATTGGTGATGGATTCGAAATTTCGATGACGGATGCAGGAGGAACGGCGCTTTCATCTGGATTCGATGAAGAGGTGGCGATTAAGAAAAATATGACGGTTGCCGAGCTCGATACGGCAGGAATTGACTCTTTGGAAGAAGTGAAGGATTTAAGGATTTCCTACTTCTCTGGAAATGGGACATGGATTCCGGAAAATACAACGAAGGCATATCTTGACAGTGATGGGGATGTTGTCGCGAGTCCTGCAGCGGATCTTTCCAATGTAACAACGGTTGCATTTACGACAGCGGTGGATCACTTTACCGTGTTCTCGATTACAGCTCCAGCGGACGGACTTGCACCGAAAGCACCAACAAATGTCGCGGCATCAGTTGACGGAATGAAGGTAACAATCACATGGGATGCGGTTACGACAAACTCAGACGATTCGGCAATTACAGACTTGCTTGGATATGAAATTTACCGAGATACAGATGAGGGCGGGGCATTTACGACACAGTTGAATACATCTGACATACTGACAACCAGTTATTCAGACTCGGCAGTTCAGAGTAGTACGACTTATTACTACAAGGTAACGGCAGCTGATACAGGTGGACAAGAATCAGCGATGTCTTCAGCAGCGAGCGCATCTGTTGTAGGATCAACCACAAGTTCAAGTGGAAGAAGTTCGTCGCCCTCGACGCCAAGTACCGATACAGAGGATGAAGTAACAGTAGAGGAGGAAGAAACGGTTGCATTGAACCCGGAAGACCCAGTTGCGGAACTCTATCCGGACAAAACGGAAACAGAAGCGGCACTTCCTGTATCGGTAGATATTGGAAGTCTGGTGAAGCTTGCAGATAGTCCAGCGGTATACTTTGTGGGAGGGGACGGGACACGTCATCCATTTGCAAATGCGCACATTTACTTCACATGGTATGACGACTTTAGTGGCGTAGAGACAATCTCGTCTGAAGATATGGCAAGTCTTCCAATGGGAGAGGCTGTGCGTGTGCGGCCAGGAACTTGGCTCATTAAGATTCAAAGTGATCCAAAAGTATATGCAATTGAGCCAGGCGGCGATTTGCGCTGGATTGAAACGGAAGAGGTTGCCCTGACTCTATATGGAAGTAATTGGAATAGGCGCATCATTGATGTAGAGCCGATATACTTTACAAGGTATCAGGTTGGTGATCCTATTTCTGAAGCAAAACTGCATCCAGAAGGCTCAATTATAAGAGACGTTGCAACAGGTGATATCTATTATGTTGCCGAAGATGGCACCTTGCGTAAATTCACAGATGATGAAGCGGTACGTGCAAACGAAATACAGTCACAATATATCTTGAATGCAACGATTAAGGATCTCGAGCGAACAATTGGTGATTCGATTTCGTCGAGGGAGGATGTGTTGTTCCATTACCAAGACATCGGTCGTTAAGGCATCCGCTTGAAAACTGGCGCTCTTTCCATTCAGATTTGCGAAAATATCCCCTGCCTGCCGGCAGGCAGGTCACCGTACATTTCAGTACGCCTCCGGTATGTTCTTAATCTTCAAGGAAATAGCATTCAGTTTTCTTCACGGACGGTTCCGCTTGAAAACTGGCGCTATTGAAAGGCTTACACTCCCGAGGTTGAACCTCGAGGTTGAACCTCAACTGTGGATAAGTAGGTCCGACCTTGAGGTCGGACCTTAATAGGTGGTAGGGAGTGTTAAATAGCAAGCTAGCTATTAGCATGTTAGCGATTTAGCTACTTAGCTTTTAGCGCACACTGTCATTTAGCTACTTAGCTTTTAGCCGCTTAGCTTTTAGCACTTGGGCTGCCTTCCTCGCCGCCAATTGCGACACTGTCACAGTGTATGCGGCAAGAGTGAAGAATAGCAAAACGGCGTTGGGATTGACATTATTATCGTAAAAAGAACAATGAATAAATCACAATCATCCGTTTTGCCTGAGCGATGACGCTGATACATGTGACAAAGGGAGTACCGGCGGGTATTTCTTTTGCAAGGGTTCTTGAAGGAAAATCTTCTAGGGATAGTATGTTCTGAAGGAGTTGAGCATGATGAAGATTGAGGAAGAGTAGTTAGAAAATTACTTTGACGAAATCTGAGACAATGCGCAGGCCCTTCAGAACGAAATAGAGCCAGGAGCATTTTTCTTTGAGAACCCTGTTCTTTCTTTAAAGAAAAGTGAGAGAGTATTTAAAAGTAGACAAAGAGAAATGAAGAGAGTAGATTTCTCTAGATTTTAGCTCTTAGCGCACTCTGTCACTCCAGATAAATGAATTTTGGATAACAAAAACCCGACACATATGCGTCGGGTTTTGTATTAGTCGATTATCGAATCTGATACGTAATGTAGACCTGCATAACAATCTCTTCTTCTCCGCGTTGTAACCCTAAATCTTCATCCAATCTAGCACTTTGTGTTTCGGCGTAATACGGCTGGAACTGATCATCGCCCTGCATCCATTCGCTATATTCTACAACGGCACCAAGTCGGACGCCTAATTCCTTACTCAATTCTTTTGCTTTTTCCTCTGCATTTTTGATGGCATTCGCTCGCGCATCTGCTTCAAAATCATATGTTTCGCTTATTTCAAATGTAGGTCCCGAAATATCTGTCACGCCATTAGCTCCGGCAGTAGAAATGATCGCATCAAGAAGATCAATATCATTCACAATAACCTCTACTGATTCCGTAATCATCCATCCACGTTTTATATAATCCTGTTCATCCTGATCCCAAAAACGATTTTCACGCATATAATAATTCTGCGTTTGAATATCTTTTTCTGGCACACCTGCGTCTTTTACAGCTTGGATAAGCGTACTTGTAGATGTTGCATGTAACGTTTGGGCAGATAGCACTGTTTCAGCCTCTGTACGCACACCAAGTTGCAATGTTGCCTTATCTGGTTCGGAAGTTGCTCGCCCTTCACCCTCAATGGTGATTGTTCCATTTGGTTCGCTGGCGGTAAATAAAAGCCGCATTTGATTTACCGATAATAATGTAAGTAAAATAAGAAGGGCCGTAGCGAGCGCCGGAAGGTATTTTTTCTTTTCTTCATGTATTTCATGATGCATAATCGATAGTTAATGTATACCGATAGTTTACATGATTTTTTTCAGATGCAAAAAACCCCCGAATAGAATTCGGGGGTAAAACCCTAGCTTGGGTAAGCTAGGGGAGGGCGCGGAGGAATGAGAAGGTTTGACCCTTATCATCCCATGCATCAGGATTTTCCATGATTTTATGCATGGCATTGCCGGTTTCGGCATCTGTCCATTGAATCATGGTTTGCATGATGCCCAATTCGCCGTTTTCTGGAATCATGTTTTCCGTCAGTTCTGGACTGACTTCGACGACGATCTCGATCGATGCGTGCTTGTCTATAAACATGTCGATGCCTTCGACGATGAACACGACGAGCTCCTCATCATGCAAGTCGCCGTCGGGTGTTTCGACGGTAACCATGCCACGCTCTTCGTAATCGAGCCATTCAGCATCGATTGTGATGAGCATGTTTTCGATGAAGTACCCCTCGCCGCATCCGCTTTCGGCGCTGAAGAGCAGGGGTTGTTCGGCATGTCCATCGGCTTGCGCGAAGAAGCTCGATTGCACAGTACGCGCAATCGGTTGAGACGTTGTTTCATACGGCCCGTCGATCCAGTTGAACTGGAAGGGGTCGCAGGGATCACCTGTCTCGTCGCTTGGTACGTGGTCATCTCGAGGGGAGTCGAAGATGATGACGGGTTGTTCATGCGAGCCATCGGGATCCGTGACATAGACATACACCGTCTCCGTTTCCGGAGCGCGGCATGCGGTCGTCAAAAATGCGAGTACCAACACGTGAAAAAAGAACTTCATAGTTTCTCCTATTGGGTGATCTGAGTACAATAATCATACTCAAAATTCCCATTAGGAGACGGTATTTCTGTCACAAAAACAGGGATTTGTCAATCCTGCCTTTAGTATACTCTGATGAAGAGACACACTCAATATACTTGATTCATTGTGGATCTCGAGCTAAGATGTATGCATTCATAAACAAAAAATATGTCAGATTTATTACACGGAATTAGTGCAGGGAATACACCGGAAGAACTCAATGTTATTATTGAGAATTCTCCAGCGACAGGGAAAGCGAAGTATGAAGTAGATAAGGAAACAGGACTATTGATGCTTGATCGAGTATTACGAGCACCAATGACATACCCTACAAATTACGGATATGTCCCTCAAACATTATGTGAAGATGGTGATCCGCTCGATGTATTTGTTGTGTGTCAGGCAGATTTACTCCCTCTTTCATTGGTTGAATCGAGAGTGGTTGGCGTAATTAAGATGATTGATGGAGGTGAGACTGATGACAAGATCATCGCTGTTGCAAAGAATGATGCCTATTATGACCATGTAAAAGATATTTTAGATCTTCCTAAGATTCAAATTGAAGAGATGATGAAGTTTTTTAGGGATTACAAGGAGCTTGAAAAGAAAGAAGTGGATGTGACGGGAATGCATGGGCGCGAAGAAGCGATTCAAATTGTAAAAGAATCAATCGAATTGTACGAAAACAAAAAGTAGATCGATCTTTTGTAGATCGGTAATACAAAAAAGGTAGGATCTCAATTACAGAGGCCGACCATTTTTAGATCTAATAACGCTAGATTCTGGGTCAGGGCGGGAATGACAGGAATTTGAGAATTGTTTACGATGTGGACAATCTGACTTGATTTTAGGTGTAAATTGATATACTAAACATAGTTAATTCACTAATCATAGCTATGAAAAATAAGAGCCCACTTCATATGACGGCATGGATACTTGTCGTTGTCGGTGCACTTAACTGGGGACTCGTAGGAGTTACTAGCTCAGACTGGGATTTAGTGACTGCAATTTTTGGAGGCATCCCTTGGCTTCGAGAACTTGTATTCATCCTCGTCGGTCTTGCTGGACTTATGATGCTTTTCGGCGCAATGTCAGAAAAGTAATAAGCTACTCTTTTCTTGCAAAAAATCCCAAACACGGGATTTTTTGTTTACCCGCTTAAAAATGGACGGTCTGTCGACTCGTCTCTGAAAGGCCCGTACCTTAATCGATAGGTTGGACCTTGGTAGCGTGTAGGTGGTAGGAGTAGGGAGTAGGGAGTAGGGAGTAGGGAGTAGCTTTTAGCACCACCATCCTATCATTCCAGACTTGCTTACCTGCCGGCAGGTAGGATCTGGAATCTAGCTTATCCAGTCATCTCGAGTGAGTCATATGAATCGAGAGATCTACCTCTTCTGAATTACAAGTAGATTTCTCCACTCGCTAACGCTCGGTCGAAATGACAAGTGCTAAAAGCTACTCTGCTAATGCTCTACACCATAATCGCTAACCTCATAAACGCTACTATAAACTACTCCCTACACCCCACCACCTACACGCTCATAGCTAACTTGCTAAATAGCTAGACTCTACTGCGCTAGTAAATGGCTGATCGTAAACGAATACATAGTAGTTTCGGTCAGTACATATCCGGTATTGGTGGATTCATCCATATGGAATCCAACGGCATATTGCAATTCGTCAGCAACATATTGCGTTACATAGGCACCTGTCTTATCAAATACCGCTATACGTGATGCAGATGGTTCAAGTATGTATAAGTAAGAGGAATCTTCATTTGTCCATAGATCTTCAGCATTTGAGAGATGTGGATCTATCTTTCCTAAGTCGAGCGAAAGTTCTCTTCCAGAGCCAAATCGAATGATGTCATCTGGCAACAAGATAAATATATCTCCATCAATCTCAATATCGATTCCGGAATTTATATTACTTTCACGTGCGCTAATCCAAGAGGTACCTGCCTCATACCCATTCCCTTGTGGACGCATTTTTATAATTTGCTGTGCAAGTGGAGACAAAACATACAGATTATCAAGATAAATAGATAAACCAGATAGAGAGGTAAGTCTATTTGTGCCACTTATAATTGGAGCTGAAGTAGATGAGGGTATATCAATTTTCCCTAATTGTAATTGATCATCACTAAAGATAATACTATCTCCAACCACAGTATATTCTTTACCTGATCCAATAGACCCGTCCGTTAAATTAGCCGGATCAAACGAAGAGTTTAAAGAATTATATTGATAGAGATCCCCATTCGAAATTCCGTAATATTGGTCATTTGTATAAATAAAGTGATCGAATACAATCGAGTCAATCGTCGCAACTTGCGAAAGGGAGAGCTCTGACACTCCTCGTAAATCAACGAGGATTTGATTCAATTCAGTGCGCAAACCCTCTATTTCATTTTCAGAATTTTTTGGAGGGGAAAGTGTGTCTAGCAGAGCGGCTGCTTCGGAAATCAATGTCCGTGCATTCTCTGTATCATCATAAATAAGGCTAGCAGAAGCTACATCACGTTTTTCTTCTATGGTCTGCACGATGGATGTATAGACTTCCAATGCCTCTTTTTCCGAATGAGACTTAGAAAGAACTTTTATTCCCAAAAATGCAAGAATAACAAGGCAAATACCGCTAATAGCCCCGATCTTTACGGCTTTTGGTAGACAAGTGACTCTATTTTTAATGGTGCTAACTAAATTTGTTGGCTTTACACTTCCTTTATTTTCTGCATAATTCTCCATCAATTCTTTGCAGGCACGCCAAAGCCGCACACTTCCTTTTGAAAGTGCTGTCCATACAAAACTTAATACGACAATACTTGCCTTAAGAGTAAACCGTGCTATTTGTAAAAGAACACTTTTCGCTCCTTTATTTCCAGGGTTTGATAATTTTTGTAGTAATGGATTTGTGATCTTTTGGAATGAATGAACGAGGCTAGGCTTTTGATCACCAATAAGCTCTGCTGTAGCTTCTTTTGTTTGTCCAAGCTGTTGAATAGAAGTAAGAGGATTCTCTTTTGTCATTCCTGTTCGCGTATGAGGATTTTTCACTTTTATACAAATAGCTCCATATACCTCTTGCGCCCCGCGATATTGTTGAATACGTTGCAAAGCTCCAGATGGGGGCAATGTAACGAGAATATCTTGTAATTCATTTTGACTCAGTTCTCTTGAAGGGATGCGATGCGCGAGATAGAAAATATCCCCTGCATTTAACTCTCCATCAAGTACGGTAATGAAAAGTTTCTCCCAACTCGTTTTTTCTGGGGGCTCAAACTGTTCGTCTAATTCATAGATTGTATATCTAGACTTCGCCGTTTTATGCATGAATTGTGCCAAAAGATTTCCAACACCGCTCAAGAAAATTTGCTGATGACTCACAATGCCAACAACGGCATGTACGTCTGTAATAGGAATGGGTCGAATTTCCAGGGATAAACTACTTAGCTGTTCATTGATTACTTGCAGCAATTGTTCAAAGCGATGAGCAAGATTCATGTCTTCTGTTGCAGAGTTTTTGAATCGCTCAATATGTTCATTGATCGTAATCGCAATACGCTCTCTCGCCTTGTTCTTGCGACCTAAAATACGATAAAGCGCAAAAACATGCCCACGATTCCCAGGTAATTCATAAAGAAGTGCCTGCATGATTGGAGGGTTTTCTCTTGGGAGGGACGTTATTTTTGCTGTTTTAATGCGGAGTTGTTTCATTTTAGGTCTTTACTAATCAGTACGGTACCTTTACTATAAGTATATACGAAATTTTGGAGGATGTAAGGGAGGAAGTCAAATCATGAACACTATCAGTATTCGTATGCCAATAAAAAAAACAACGGTAAAAACACGCAAAGGAACAAAAGCAACTGCCACGAAGAAAAAGACTTCGGAGAAAAAAGAGCAATCTGATCAATCGATTGAACAGCTATTTGGTTCAAAGACACGTGTACGTATGTTGCGATTATTTTTAGATAATCCAGATCGAGCTTTTTATGTGCGGGAATTAACGCGTCGCATCGATTCTCAGCTCAACTCAGTTCGAAGGGAATTAAATAATTTGATTGGTATAGGGATTTTACAAGAGGTTGAGGGGACAATCTTGAAGGAAGAGAAAAAGACACCGAAAGCACGCTCGACCAAAAAGAAATACTATCAGGCAAATGTTGATTTTCCTTTTTTCGAAGAGCTTAGAAGTATTATGAAAAAATCCGCAATTTTGATGAATAAGGATTTTGTGAGAGAGGTGAATAAGAAAGGGAAAATCAAGCTTCTATTTTTAACAGGCGCATTTGTAGATAATGACCGTACTGAGTCAGATATGTTGATTATCGGGAATATCAAGCCGGATGCATTACGAAAAGCGGTTCAGAATTTTGAAAAAGAAATCGGAAAAGAGATTAATTATACAAGTATGCCTATTGATGAGTATCAATATCGCATGGAAGTAAAAGATCGATTCCTGCTTTCATTGTTGAAGACGGAAAAAGTAGTCCTTATAAATGAAATGGATATTGCCGTATGAAGATGTATGTAAACGGACAAGATATTCACAGATTAATTCTCGGTAATGTAGAATCAGGTAATTTGTCTGTTCATGAGGGTGAACCGCACACCTATTTAGCATCGATGAACACGTATCTTGAACAGCATGGGTTGGATTTGAAAAATGCAGAAGAGTTACACGTTGTTATTGGGCCAGGATCGGCCACCGCTTTACGTGCAATTCTTTCCATAATGAATTCAATTCATTTTGTAAAAGAGATTCCGATACATGGATATGAAAAATCTCCTGAAATATCAGATGAAGATTGTATTCGAGATATTCGCCTTGGTCGCATGACTCCTATTGACTCAGAAGCATGGTTGAAACCAACCTATGCCTATGCACCACGGATTACCCCTTCAAAGAAAGATCAATTAAATCGTAATAAATAATATATGGATAATTATGTAGATCTTCTGCGTTCGGCATTTGTCGATATGTGGACAGCGGTTCTGCTCTTTTTGCCTCAATTTCTATTGGCGCTCATCGTGTTTTTACTAGGATTACTTGTGGCAGGTATTTT
>CAYWYQ010000018.1:0-11891 GCA_964462325.1 uncultured Gammaproteobacteria bacterium
AGGTACGACGGTTTTCAAGACCGTTGCCTTCGACCGCTCAGCCACCTCTCCGTGTCTATCGTAAGCGGTGCGAATAGGGTACATTATTTTGCAAGAGAAATCAAGACCAAAATAAAACCGACTGCATGAGCCGGCACGTTCAGAGAAAAAAATTACTTCCTCGTAATTTTCGCTCAAAGAAATGTCGATGTTCTTCTGGCTCAATTCTTGATCCGTGAGCCCATTCGATGAATTGAAGAATCGAGAATCCATAATTAGGATTTGTGCAGTTTGAGCGCCATACCTGTTGCGCGCGGAATATCTGGACGCCGATGAGTTGATCAAAGTGCTTTGTTTTATACAGAAGACTTACACAGGCTGATATACTCTTTACCTCATAGCTTTGCATTCCGGGGATATATAGGAAGAGATCAAGATCGGTTATGTAGATCGAATCACCGAAAAATACAGCTGATTCGCTCCTTCTGCACAGTTCCCGAATACTCGTATTACTGGATCGATTTGCCATGCGCACTCCAATGAACATACTGATGTTAGTATGTCATGCACAAGAATAGAAATGTTTTGTTATAATAGGTTTATGGAAAAGGAGAAGAAAAACAATGAACCTGATATTGACGCTGGCGATGCGCTTATTAGTTGGAAAACATGGGAATTCGAACCCTTCAATAGAGGGGTGCGTTGGTATGTATATGCATGTATTATTGGGATTGTATTGATGGTATATGCAGTACTCACAGTAAATCCAATTTTTGCCCTTATTATTTTAATGACAGGAGTACTTGTTTTGCTCAATAGCTTTCGTAAACCAAAAAGAATTCAAATACATATTACGAATGCAGGTGTTGTTATTGGAGAAGATTTTCACGAATACAAAGATTTAAAAGATTTTTCTATCGTGTACGATCCGCCAGTAACGACAGTGATGTATATTGATTTTCAATCTATTTGGAAACCGCTTATCTCAATTAATTTTGAACAAACCGACCCTATTTTTATTCGTGACACGTTGTTACATTTTATCGATGAGAATTTAGAGAGGGAAGAAGAACGTCTTTCAGACCTTGTACAAAAAGTGCATAAAATATAGATCAATGAATCATTGATTGTAAGGGGACTTGATTAATGAGAGAAAATCCCGTAGAATGGGCAATTATGCCTATAACTCTTGATACAGAAGTAAAACGCATTCCCGGTATTGGAGCAAAAAAAGCGTCTGATCTTTGCCGAATTGGCATTGTGACATTGCGTGATGCTCTTTTTGATTTCCCATTTCGATACGAAGATTTATCAAAAACTGCCACCATGGCTGCCGTTCAGCCTGGAAAAAAAATTACCGTTCGAGGAACGATAAAAACAATTCAAAACAGACGAAGTAAGAAGAATCCTCGCATGGTGATAACGGAAGCAATCATCGCGGATGATACAGGTTCAATTAAGGCGGTGTGGTTTCATCAGGGATTTCTAACCAAAACACTCAAAACAGGGAAGCTTGTTTCTCTCTCTGGGAAGGTGGACACCGCTTACGGACTTTCTCTTGTAAATCCAGTGTATGAAATCATTGGATCTGCATCTGTCACAAAACACACGGGTCGTATTGTGCCAATATATCGTCTAGCTGGAGCGATGACGCAGAAGGTTCGAAGGCATTTAGCGGAAGTTGCCGTAAAGACAATGAATGGAGGAATGGACGATTGGTTGCCTGAATCAATTCGAAAACGAGAGAACTTTATTGGTTTGTCGGATGCGATTTGTAGCATGCATTTTCCAAATTCTAAGCATGAAGAAGAGCGAGCACTTGCACGACTCAAGTACGATGAATTTTTGTTGCATCAACTTTTGCACGGAAAAGCAAGGCGTGAACTGAAAAAAGAAATAGCAACGCAGATTCCGTTTAATGAAGAAATTGTAAAGGAAATGGTTGATAGTTTGCCATTTGAGTTAACCGGTGCACAGAAAAAATCTATTTGGGCCATTATTAAGGACATGAAACGAGATGAGCCGATGAATCGTTTACTTGAGGGAGATGTTGGAACTGGAAAAACAATTGTTGCCGCAATTGTGGCGAGGAATGTTGCTGCTTCTGGAGCGCAAACAGCGATGCTTGCTCCCACGGAAATTTTGGCTGAACAGCATGCGAATAGCTTAAATGAAACATTTGGTGATTCCATGACGATTGCTGTCTTTACACGAACAAAGAGGCGGGTGGGGGACAAGGAAGTAACAAGGCAGCAGATGCTCGATGCATTGCAGAATGGAAAAATTGATTTAGTCATCGGGACGCATACACTATTGTCGGACAAGGTACTCTTTAATCGCCTTGGATTTATTATCGTTGATGAGCAGCATAGATTTGGTGTGAAGCAGCGTAAGGCATTGAAAGACAGGGAAGGGGATGCAGATGGCATACCGCATCTCTTATCTATGACGGCAACACCGATTCCTCGTTCCCTTGCCCTTGTTTTATATGGGGATCTTGACCGGTCTTTGCTTGATGAATATCCCGTTGGACGAAAGTCAATTACAACATCTATTGTCACGAAGAATCGTGAGGAGCAGGTGTATCAAGGAATGCGTGATGAAATGGATGCAGGACATCAGGCATTTGTTGTCTGTCCTCTCATCGAAGAAAGTGATGCACTCGGTGTGCAATCAGTGAATGAAGTATACGAAGAATTCGAAAAGGGTCCATTCATGGCATATAATATCGCCATGCTTCATGGAAAGATGAAAACAAAAGAAAAGGACGAAGTGATGGAGAAGTTTTCAAGTGGTGAAATAGATATGATTATTTCCACGACCGTGGTAGAGGTCGGCGTCGATATACCAAATGCTACCATTATGTTTATTGAGGGTGCAGAACGTTTTGGATTAGCACAATTACATCAATTACGTGGACGTGTTGGTCGAAGTGACTTACAGAGTTTTTGCTATTTACATCCTTCTGATGAATTGAGTTCTCTTGCAAAAGAACGCTTACAGGCACTTGTACGTTCACAGAATGGATTTATGCTTGCAGATAAGGACTTAGAGCTTCGCGGGCCTGGAAATATTTTCGGAACAGAACAGAGCGGATTTGAGCAATTTAAATTAGGATCTTATGCGGATATGGATCTTATTTCGCAAGCGCGAGATGATGCAAAAGATTTTTTGGATCAAGATCCTGATCTGAATACCTGGCCCCTTATGAAGCAGCGAGTTGAAGAGTATGTTGCAGAAGTACACTTTGAATAAAAACAATGCCCGAAAGGGCATTTTTTTTAGAGGAAGTTACGCTCTTTGCAAAAGGCATTGAACACGCAATAAAAAATCACCTTCCGAGCCTAAGTGCCGTTCGACACTTAGGCTCGGAAACGGTTCAATCTTTTCGCTTTATATACGATCACCCACTGCTGGGCGTTTGTAGAATGTAAAAGATTACTAAGGTGATCACCAACGTCAAACGGCGATATCCAAACACTACGTTGTATATTTATAAATCCCGCCTCTTTGAGAAATTCTCTCAGTTTTTTTCTTAAGCTTCGTTCCGTCTCTGGAATGTCAAATACCACAAGGGTACATTCATTATCGTCTAATAGATCAGCAACAAGCACCTTCCTTCGAAAGTATTCAATAGCACCCGCTTCTGTTAGAAGTATTGAATATGCATCAGAGGTCTTTGCTACTTGAATGAGTTTTTTTGTCTGTAATTTATTAAATGCACGTCTGTACGCATGTTCTTCTTTCGAATTTCTAAATCTTCTCATGGTTTCGATACCGTAATAAAGGGTAGGGCCGGGCTTGTAACCAAAAGTCATAAATAAATCAAGTGTATCGACAACCTCTTCCAGTACCCGCACTGTTAATGAATTTTTACCAAGATGTCTTTTCCGCATATAAGTGACGATCGCGACTTAAGTGGTTATTTTTTTGGTGTGAAAGCTTCTTTAAGAGTTTTAGCGACTTTTGGTGTAATGATATTTTTAAATCCCATACGCTCTACTTCGTGAATGCGTTTATCTAAAAAGGGAACTTTTCTTAATTCTCCGGACAGTCCTACTTCGCCAATATACACACTATTTGCTTTTGGTAATTTTTCTTGAAAACTAGAAATGATCGCTCCGATGACGGCAAGATCGGCAGCGGTCTCTTTTATCTTCATTCCACCAATAACATTCACGTACACATCATGAGCACTCAAATTAATTCCGGCTCGCTTACTGATAATTGCAAGCAACATATGAAGTCGCGCATCATCTATGCCACTTGCTTTCCGGATAGGGTTTGGATAAAAACTCTGGTCCACCAGTGCCTGAATCTCTACTAAGAATGGCCTATTTCCTTCCATGACACATGTGATAACTGACCCAGGTCCGTCCACGCGCTCTTCTAAAAATCGCTCAGATGGATTCGCAACCGGCTCCATGCCTTTTGCTGTCATTTCAAATACACCAATTTCATCTGTACTTCCAAATCTATTCTTTGCAATATGCATCATGCGATAACTTGTCTTTCTATCGCCTTCAAGTGTAATAACAGTATCGACAAGATGCTCGAGGGTTTTTGGTCCAGCGACAGAACCTTGTTTTGTGACCTGACCAATAAGTAAAATAGGAATATTTTTTGATTTTGCAAATCCGATTAATTGCGCGGTTGCCGTTCGTACGCCGGCAGGGGACCCAGGCGCATGATCTGTTTCAGACGGAATCATGGTTTGTATTGAATCAACAATAAGTAATTGTGGCTGCAGTGAATCTGCTGCGGCGATAATAGACCCAATGTCTACCGTATTTGAAAATGATATGTCATCTGGAGTTATCCCAAGACGCTCAAATCTCATGAGTACTTGGCCCTCTGACTCTTCTCCGGAGACATAAAAAACAGGTTTTTTGTATTTTTGAGCCAGGGAAGAAGCAATTTGCGCAACAAGAGTTGATTTTCCAATTCCAGGTTCGCCGGCAAGGAGGGTGAGGGATCCTGGAACAATACCGCCCGACAAGACCCGGTCAAGCTCATCGATTCCAATTTTTACATGCTCCGCTTTTACATTTTTCGCATTTGAAAGATCTAGAATAGGAGCAGCTTTTACAGCTCCTCCCTTTGATTTTTTTGTTGTAGCACCTATTTGAGCTGGTTCTGTTCCTTGAGCTTGCTCTTCAATTGTGCCCCATTTACCACATTCAGAACATCTACCTTGCCACTTTAAGCTTTGCGCATCGCAATGTGTACATGAATACATATTAATTATGACAAGTGAGTAAGTCACCTCCTTTTATAAAGGACATATGTACATGTGGCCCCAAGGTATTGCCGGATTGCTGCCAGGGTTGACAGCTGCATGATTCATTTGAATACGGATCAGAACATGATGTACCTGAAATAGTGCATTTGTCCGATTGGGACCAGTTTGAAGGAGGGGTTTGACCTGCGCAACAAGCGCCACCAACATGACCGATTACATCACCACGATTAACTTTTGACCCATTATTTATAGGTTGATTGACTTCATTGAGAAAATCCTTCACATGACAGATAGTGATTTGTGCATCACTAGCAATGAGTCGTATTCTATTTCCACATCTGTCATTTTCATTATCCGTACCCTGCTGAAAGGTAACAGTCCCATCGAAAGATGCATAAATATTTGAACCAAAAGTAGCAGGATAATCAAGATCACGAATCTCCTTAAAGTTATACAACTCTTCTTTGAAGTGATAATTACATGAATAGGGTGTTTTTGTTGGTGAATCAATTCCTCCTTCTATGCTACATGTCCCGCTTTTTTTTGCATTTGCTTCTGCCTCTGCGCAACTTGCTGCATCTCCTCCGCCTGGCGCTCCTTCCTCGCCAAGTGTTGAGCTTAAGGGTATTGCATCGATGCTTTTTATGGTCAAAGCATTAAAATTTGTAAGTCTTGGATCTATCAGTGTAGTAATTGCTGCTACAAGCAGAATGACGACAATACTTAAAATAGCTTTTCCAATTCGTTCCTTTGCTTGACCGACCTTTCCGGCATCTCCTCGCGCCATCATCCATTGAAGGCCGGCGACCATAATCATGATAATGGAAATAACAGACGCAAAAACAAGCAAAAGTTGATAGATGGCATTTACATATTCACCAATAAAATTCTGACTAAAGGTAAGTCCAGGAATGGGGACTGCAAGATTCGGTACTTGTGCCTCTGGTTTTGGTATTTCAGACACTTCTTCACCAAGCGGGATGTATGTGTCTGGATCGGTTACAGATCCGGCTGCAAGCGTCTCTATTCCATTATCAAGACATTGCACTTCATAACTTGCAGCTCCAGGTGTTGTACGTGTTAAATCAAAACAAAGATCATTGCAGAGGCTACCTGCAATGTCTAAAGTATCTCCTGCCGCGATAACATTTGCAGTGAATGCAAATTGGTCACTATCCGTGGGAGTGATACTACTTTCCGAAGATGAACATTCGCAAACAAATTCATTGCAGGAAAAAGACTGGGCAAAGAGTGTTTGCGTAGGAATAAATGTACAGAGGAGCATCAGACTTATAAGAAGTCGTTTCATAGTTCTGATCCTGTTATTACATCTAGTAATTCACGTAATTCGTTTTCAATCACCATGCCGGTAAAGCGCTCATCATTGATAATCAGTGTTGGTGGAGCGGTTACTTCTAAATCCTCAGCCTCCTCTATCGACGTGTTAATGAGTTCCTTGATAGAATCATCTTTTAAGCAACGGTTGAATTTATGTGCGCGGAGTCCTAGCATTGCAGCAACATCTTGATACATATTTGATCCAAGTTCATTCTGATTCGCAAGAAGAAGGTCATGAAAATCCCAAAATGCACCTTGCTCATTTGCGCAGTGCGCAGCGATAGATGCATTTGTTGATTCAGGATTCAAGGAATCATTTGGTATATCCTTCCAAATAAGCGTTATATTATAGTCTTTTACAATACGTTTTAGCGCTGAGGACATTTCCCTGCAGGTTGGGCAAGTGAAATTACTGTAAAGAACCAATACGGCATCTGGATTAAAACTACCCAAATACGGATCACTTCCACGAATGACAGGTTCTTCTATGGTGTCTAAATCTGTAAAAATGACTTCATCTCTGTCGAACAAAGCTACGATCATGACAATGAAGATCAAAGAAGCGACGCAGACGGAAAATAGTAAGATGAGTTTTATAGATCGTGGCATATTAACGTAATCGTAGTGTGTTTAATCGATTAAATTCATCAGTAAAATATAGGGTTGTTTGGTCCGCAGAAACGGAAAGATTTGTCATTGTTACGTCTACAACAGGTTCCGCAAGAAGTGTTGATCGTCCCGTAAGAAGATTGATTTCATAGACATCATCTGCAGATTCGCTGAGTCGATAATCGTATCCCTGAAAATCAGGTATTGTTTTTGGAACAGCGCAGATAAGGAATGTATCATCTCGGAATGCACATTTCTCGATCCAGGTAGCAACGCCAAGATCTTTACGTTCTTCTCCAATCTCATCTCCCGTTGCTTTTACATACCAAAGGCTCGGACGTTCACGATTGGCTGGGTTTGATGTTGAATAGACGAGATGTTGCCCAAGGGGAGTCCATTTTGCAGAAAAGTTTGTTCCATCAACGATAATACTTCCTGGGGCATCTCCATTCTGATCGATGAGTAATACGGCGCGTCTTCCAAAGCCTGCTTGAGCCTGACCGGTATTTGAGAGGGCAAGAAATTCACCATTTGGAGACCACATGACATCTACCTTTCCTTCATTTGGTCCTAATTCTGCAACTGATCTTGCCTGTGTTCCATTTGTATTCATCACAACAAGCTGACCATTATTTGGATCAGCGATTGCTTTTCCGATCAATTCATCCCCTTGCGGTGAAAAGCCAAAATCTTCCCAATGTGATGGCATGGTAATCTGTCGCCCTTCGTCGAGATTATAGAGAATATTGCTTCCATCAGGAAATTCTAGAATAGCCGATTCAGCATCTTGACTAAAGAGAACAGATTCTGCTCCTAGGAATTTTGCATCGGAAATAGGAAGAACGCGTCCATCGGCATCTATGGAATAAAATCGGCCGTCATTTGGATCATAATATCCTATTGAATTTCCAATAATAGAAGGGGAGACAACGGAGCTGGTGGTGAGCCTTGTGGTGAGTGTGACATCTCCTCTTGCGATAGCGGAAGGCGTGAGCCCTGTTGGTTCTGTTATATCTTCTGAAACGATTATATCTTCTTCCCGATCTAAAGAGGGGGTGAGTATACCTGCCTCAAGCTCAGATTCTATTTCTTCTTTGATGAGCTCAGCTTCTGGTTTAAAGAAGATATAAAAGAGAATAAAACCAATCGTTGACGCGACGACGGCGAAGGCGAGGACTTGAAGAGCAAATTTTACGCGTGGTGACATCATAGGATCAAAGCAGCCAAGAAAAGAGATTAAGTATATATCCCAAAGGAGAGGAGAAGAGTGATATATAGTAGTATAGCAAAGTGAAGAGTCCAGCGATCACGGCAAAAACCATAATCCAGATCAATGTGTTAAGTGCATGATAAAACCAGCCATATAATCCACGCCAAGAAGTGAAATTAAAGGCAGGTGGCAGAAGTGTTTTTGTCGCGGTGCTAGCTGTGCTCGATCCCATCATACGGTCGAGGGGAAGTATAGTTCTGAAAAACTGAAACCAAGAAATAAGTGTTCCTAAAATAAATGTAAGAGGATTTAAACTAAATGTTTTAAATCCAGCCCAAAACCAAGAAGTTTTATCTGAAATCTGATTGAGGGCAATTTGTTCGACAGATTTTTGTTTGATGCGTGCACGGCGCTGTGCCCTGTACAATGAGGTCTTTGATGTTTGCGGAATTGAAGTAGGTTTTTGAGCGAATCGTGGTGCATTTCTTCGCTCCTGTATTCTTTGTGCGGAAAATTCAGCCCGACTCATCGTTACGTCATTTTCTTGTTCTTGTATTGTTTTTCGATCAGCAAAAAGCTCAGACTCCCGAATCGGTTGCGTATTCGGCGGTCTTTTTTGGGAATTCTGTTCTTGAGCTATTCGTCTACTCTGCGTAATAGAGGCACGAATCGCGGCAGGTGATGGCGATGAAATTGGTCCGACCATGCACTCCTAGTATACCTCAAGTCTTCACAGGATCGAATGTTTGACCCACACTATATACGATCAATGTCTATCGAATCTTTCTTGGTTTTAATACGGATGCCAGATATCGTTTTAGACTGAAGGATGAGATCCGCAATACGGTGCTCAATCATTGTTTCAAGTGTACGTTTTATTTCTCGTGCTCCGTAAATAGCATTACTCGAGGTTGCGAGTTTTTTTGCAGTACTTTTTGAGTATTTACAAACAATACCAATGTGTTTTAGTCGATTTACAAGATCATCAAGTAGGAGAACAGCGATTTGTTCTCGGTGTTCAAGAGAAAGTGGATTGAAGATGCAAGTATGCCTTATTCTATTCAGGAATTCACGAGAGAACTGTTCCTTTAGCTCTGTTTGAATACGTGATTCTGTTTGGTCGTTTTCTCCAAAACCAAGTGATCCCTTTTCAAATACGGCAGATCCGGTATTTGATGTAAAAATAATAATCGTATTCCGGAAATTAATTTGTCGACCTGTTGCATCGGTAATAATTCCATTATCAAGAATTTGAAGAATAGCGTTATGAACATCACGATGGGCTTTTTCAATTTCATCAAATAGGACGATGCTATGAGGATACTGTTTTACATAGTCAGTTAATTTAGATGCTTCACGGTATCCAATATATCCAGCCGGAGAGCCAAATAATTTACTGACAGTAAACGGAGCAGAAAATTCACCCATATCCAACCGTAAAAAATGTTGACGGCTACCAAATAATTCCGTTGCAAGCGCTTGAGCGAGTGCCGTTTTTCCAACACCACTCGGTCCCAAAAAGAACAGGGAAGTCAGTGGCTGATTCGTGTCATGGAATCCTAGTTTTGCTCGAATAATTGCACGCGCAACTTGATCGATAACCGCATCTTGACCGATGATTTGTTTCTTTAGCGCCTGACACAACTGAGCAAGATTATTCTGATTTGCAATAGTAATATCCTTACCGATTATTCGACCAATAGCATGCGTAATGTGACTTTTTTGAATTTTTTTCTTCGGAGGAATGAGGGGTTCTGTATTTTTTTCGAGCTCCTTTTTTATCTCGGACTCTCGAATTTTGTATTCTTGCGCTTTTTGAAATTGTTCTTTAACAGCAGCCTCTTGTTTCTTTGTTTGGATTTCTTTTAATTCTATATTTAGCTTCTCTGTCCGTTCTTCGTCGGGTTCGATAATAGGGTCTCCGATTGCGGATCCGACCTCGTCCAATATATCAATGGCTTTATCAGGAAATTGCTTATCACTAATGTAGGTGCTTGTTAGTTCAATGGCAGACCAAATTGAATCATCTTCATAGGTAACATTATGATGTTCCTCATAGTATGGAAGCACACCTTTTACTATTTGATAGGTTTCTTCTTTTGAGGGTTCATGTACGCGAATAGGGAGAAAACGTCTTTCCATGGCTCCATCAGTCTCTATATGTTTTTTGAATTCTGCGGGAGTTGTTGCGCCTATGCATCTCACATTTCCACGTGCGAGCGCCGGTTTAAGAATATTAGCGGCGTCGAGAGAACCGCTTGCGGCACCTGCACCCATGAGTGTATGAATCTCATCAATGAAAAGAACAACATGCTCGTCGTCCTCAATCTCTTCCAGCAATTGACGTAATCGAGACTCGAATTCACCTCTATACATGGTGCCTGCAAGAAGAGAGGTAAGACTCAGCTCATGGATCTTTATCCGGTGCAGATGTGGAGGGACCTCTTTTTCGAATATACGTTTTGCAAGCCCTTCTACTATGGCGGTTTTCCCGACGCCTGGCTCACCAATTAGTACGGGGTTGTTCTTGGTTCTTCTTCCCAAAATATGAATAATGCGTTCTATTTCATTATCTCGACCTATAACGCTATCAATCGTCATTGCCCTTTCTTTTGATGTAAGTTCTTCTGTGAAATATTCAAGTGCAGGTGCATCACTTACTTTTTCTTCTTCTTTTATTGTCGCCCCACCTTCAATTGCCGTGAGGGCACTATTGGTATTTGGAAAATGTGATGTGGTTGAAAGAATGGTATTGAGTGTAGAATTAATGAGAATGGTATCGATATCAAACGTTTCAAAGTAAGAGGCAAGTGAGGAGGATTTTACCTGTATCATTGCCGACAAAAGATGTTCAGTACCGACATACCTATGTTCGTAGATATTTGCAATTAAGACTGCCTTTTCAATCATGCGCTTAGAATTGGCAGAAAGAATTGGGATGGTTTTTTCTTCTGTAGATTTTGTATTACAGGCAAGAAGGAGGCTTTCTGCATCTGCTCCTGCTTTTTGTAGTACGTCAGAGGCGATACATCCTTGTTGACCAGAAAGCGCCCATAATAAATGGATGGGCTCGATATGAGCACCTTGTTTTTCAACAACAAGTGTTAATGCTCTTGTAAGAACACTTTTTAGATGATCGGTAAATTTTGCGATAATGTCATTCTGCATTTGTTATATGTTTCGTAGTTTCGAAATGCGTTCATTGATAGGTGGATGCGTACTGAATAGAGAGGTAAAGAATCCAACTTTTTTCTTTTTATCACCCTTGAATGGATCTGAGATATATAAATGTGCGGTTGCGTGATTTGCTCGCTTTAACTTTGGTCCATCACTGATTTTTTGTAAGGCGGATATTAATCCGTCAGCGTGTCTTGTAAGCATGATAGCGGAAGCATCAGCAAGGTACTCTCTTGTTCTTGAAACAGCAAGTTTTATAATTTGTGCAATAAACGGAGCAAGTATTCCAAGCACAAGTCCAGCGATCATTGCAATAAGAAATGCCTGATTATTTTT
>CAYWYQ010000018.1:11991-14627 GCA_964462325.1 uncultured Gammaproteobacteria bacterium
TAAAAACTAATCAGACAATAGAAAACAGCAAAGATGGTTCCGAAGATGAGTGATGCGATTGGATCAACTTCAAACATCGCACCAAGTACAATGAAGAGCAGAATGGCAAATACAGAAAAAACAGTGAGGAGTACCCACGTCTTACGTTTATTGGATGATATTTCTTCGTAGAGCATAGTTTAAAAAGCCTCAGATTGACTGAGGCTTTTATTTAAAATTTTACTTCTGGCGTTTTATTTACCTCATCTGGCGCATCGAAGAAATCTCGATGTTTAAAGCCGAGCATCCCAGCAAATATATTGGTTGGGAATACTTGTTGCTTTGTATTGAAGTCTCGAACCTGTCCATTGTAGAACCGTCTTGCAGACTGAATTTTATCTTCTGCATCAACAAGTTCACGTTGCAGGTGCAAGAAATTATCAGATGCTTTCAAATCTGGGTAATCTTCTGCAACCGCGAAGAGGCTTTTTAGCGTATCAGTTAGCATATTTTCCGCCTGTGCATGTGCACCCGGAGTTTTTGCATTCATTGCCTGATTACGCGCTTCTGTTACTTTCGTGAATACGGAATCTTCATGTTTTGCATATCCTTTAACCGTATTTACAAGATTTGGAATAAGGTCGTATCGGCGCTTTAATTGAACTTCGATATCTGACCACGCTTCATCAACACGATTTCTTAATCCGATGAGGCCATTAAAGACCGCAATAAGCCATAGTCCAATAAGAGCGACGACGACTAATACAATAATAAGAGCTACAGACATAATGATAAAATAGTAATATTATGCATGCATAGTAACCTTATTACGTCTTTTGCGTCAATACGCTTCACTGTGTTTTCTTACATGATATAGGTTGACAAGTTGTCTGATTCATGATTAAATGTCTCCTCGATTCTTCATGCTGAAGAAGTTGAGAATTTGGAGGAAAAAATGGCACAAGCCAAACGTAAAGCAATGGATGTGATTGAGCTGCCCGAGGTGCGTACGCGCAAGGGGGGTGGTGGGGTTACATTCTACGACTTTCACCTGGATGCGGAAAAGCTCGCAGAGCTCGGTCAAGTCATCCGTTACGAGGATGATACCGAGTCGGGCATTCAGCGCGGTCGAAAGGATCGACATGTTGAAGCGATTGCGAAAGCGATTCGAGAGGGGGTTCCTTTCTCGGATAGCATCACGGTCAATTTGACCGGGAAGTGGATCTACGACGAGGATCTCGGTGAGTTGCTCGGAGAGGTCGGCCGCAATGGAGACGTTGCGGCATACATCGAACTCATCGACGGTCAGCATCGCATGCTTGCATGCAAGTTGCTGATGGAGTCTGGGGATAAAGATGATCTCAAGGCGGTTCGTGGCGTTGTTTTTACCGTCATGGCGGTGCGTAATGCGGATGACAAGCTTCGTAGGCAGTTGTTCCGACAGCAGGATTTGCGCATGGGTATCGATTCGGCCCTTGCGCTCGTCATTCGGGCAAAGGATGGCGAATTTCGGAATGACACAGAACGCAATGCCTGGAATATGGCAATTCGAATCAATGAGGCCGACGGCCCCATGAAGGGTCGAATCATGTTCGAGGAGTCTCGTGATTCGAAGGGACACAAGACGGAAAAACCGGGTCACTTCAATATCCGGTCGCTCATGAGTGCTCTCAAGTCTGCAACGAGTAACTCGAAGAGCAGTATTCTTGCTCAGTACAGTCTCGAGGAAAGGGAGCAGGTTGTGATCAACGCCTTCTCGGCAATGAATCACTGCTTCAGTCGTTTCTTGAATCCGAAGCATTTTCTCGGGGAGACGATCGGTATTTGTACCATCATCGTCCTGATGTCGAAGGATGGAGAAATCCACAATCGTGTTGCGCGTCTGTCTGATCGAGATTCGACCGTTCTCGAGATGTACTCGGTCGAAAATCTGCAGAAGGTGTTTCACGTTGCGGCGCAGAAGAAGTTCCGATGGAAGCCGCGTAGCGACAAGGGGCGTTACCAGATCAATCCGTATGACATTGCGGAGCGTCTGAATAACTTCATTCGTCGCTTTTGGGACAGTGTCTATTCTGACGAATAGGCGCCAAGGCCGATAGAGGGTCCCGAACAACTCCGCCTAAGTCATGCAGGCTCAGGCGGTTTTTTATTTGTATGAAAAAGGTTGACAAATACGCAAAAACTGGTATAATGTATTCCTGTCTCATACAAACAGAATTGGAGGAAATATGGGCAAAAAACGTAAGAAGAGCGTCCCTGTTACTCATCGAAAGGATGAGGATGACAAGGTAACGCTCACGGTCGATGATCGCTTGAAGGTACGTGGTGAAATGCCTCCGCCCCAGAAGCGACATCACAATCGATCTCATGCTGTGCGGAAGGGGCGTCGTCGCCACCCGAAGCACAAATCCCCCAGAGGAAACCTGGGGGATTTTCATATTCTCAATTTTAAGTCCGACTTAAAGCAAGAGCTCCATCTCCGATATAAAACCCCCGTTCTATCTCCGAGATAAAACCCTTGTTTTAAATCGGAGATAGGATAAGAGAATTGTGATACCCTGTTTGTACTATGAATTTTCCAAAAAATGTATTCAAATCATATGATATTCGGGGACTTCTCGATGAAATTACGCCGGAACTTGCACGGGAGGTTGCAA
>CAYWYQ010000019.1:0-14541 GCA_964462325.1 uncultured Gammaproteobacteria bacterium
GACTTACGGAACCAGTCATATGTTTCGATATGCATCCAAGTACACCTACACATCATGACATCCGTGCACCGAAATTCAACTAAATTTAGAGCTTTTATTGCACAGTAAAAAATGCACCGGTCAAAAAACTGGTTTGTTTCAATATATTGATTCATACTGGATTCGAACGGGGATATGATAAAATAGGTCCACATGATTAGACGTTCTAAATCCAAAAAGAGGAAGTGGCCGAAAAAGCCTGTCACAAGAAAAGGATCTGTCACCTATAGTACCCCCTCCCCTGAAAAGCAGATAATTACCATTAAACTGACGCAGGAATTCAAATCAGCATTCGAGGCAATGAATGAAACACATAATCATATATTCCTCACAGGGGTAGCCGGCACCGGAAAATCAACTCTTCTCAAATATTTTCGTCAAAAAACAAAAAAGAAATTTGTTGTTCTCGCTCCAACTGGCGTTGCTGCTTTAAATGTAAAAGGTCAGACCATTCACTCATTTTTTGGTTTTCATCCGCAAATTACGAAGGAACGAGTGAGACGTGCACCTGCAAGCAAGATTGATATTTTTCAAAACATAGAAACGATTGTCATAGACGAAATATCTATGGTTCGCGCCGACTTACTCGACTGTATTGATCGTGCACTCCGCTTGAATCGAGGAAAACCCAATGAGCCATTTGGTGGCGTGCAAATGATTTTAATTGGAGATTTATTTCAACTCCCTCCCGTTGTTACACGTGATGAACAACATATTTTTGAAACCATTTATACCTCACCCTATTTCTTTTCTGCCGACGTAATGCGTGAAATACAAATTCGTATCATTGAACTCAAAAAGGTACATAGACAGACAGATGATCATTTTATAAAACTATTGAACAATGTACGCACAAAAGAAATGACACCTGAAGATGTTTCCGCATGGAACTCTTTGCACGACCCCTATTTTGATCCCGAGGACGACGATTGCGTGCACCTGACCACCACAAATAAAATGGCAGATCAGCGTAATCAATATGAGCTAAACAGACTCGATGGAAAAGCCGTAAAACTCAAAGCGACATCTGTTGGACAATTGCGTGAAAGACGCATGCCTTCTGAGCCCACAATCACCATTAAGGAAGGAGCGAAAATAATGTTTACAACAAATGATTCATCGAAGCGTTGGGTGAATGGTAGCCTTGGAACCGTTACAAGGCTAAAAAAGAATGGCTTAAGCAAAGATCCAGTGCTTATGATTAAACTTGATAACGGGAAAACCGTTGAGGTTTCAAAGCATACCTGGGAAGTATTTGAATATAAAAGCGGGAAAAGTGGTGACCCAGAGGAAGAGGTTATTGGTTCATATACGCAGTACCCAATTGTCCTTGCTTGGGCGGTTACCATTCACAAGGCACAAGGAAAAACATTCGATAAAGTCCTTGTTGATGTTGGATGGGGTGCATTTGCACATGGGCAAATGTATGTAGCCTTGAGTAGATGTACTTCGTTTGAGGGAATTACCTTACTAAAACCATTCAGTAAAAAAGATGTCATTCTTGACACTGCTGTATTAAATTTTATGGATAATACATAAGTTTGCATAATCTTTTATTGCATTATAGTATATATTTGTTGATAAGATTACATAATTAATTATTTAATATAATTTGCTAATATGAAAAAAATCTACTGGGAAGTTTTGCTATTATTACTTCACTTGTTCTAATCGGGGGAGGATGTTTCCAGCCAGCTACGGACACATACGACTATGATGATACATCTAATGGGTATTTGGACGATTTTACCGTTGAGGATCTTTCCGTTTATATCAATGAACCATCTACAGTTTCAATTGGAGAAGAGTTTACATTTAGTGTGACAATATCTAATGAATCAGATGAGGCAAAAGAATTGCGGAGCATAGATATTGACCGCTCATTCCTAGAAGGTATGGTTGTGATCGGTACAACAACACCAACAACTAACGAATATTATATAGAGGCGCTTGATCAGGATATATTTGAATTTGAACATATGATTCCTGCATATGAAGATCTTACTTTAGTGTTTACTGCTATGGCATTCATCCCTGGAGATTATTCTGGAGATTTTGATATCTGTATAGATGGTGATGCTTCTTGTTTATTTGAGGATATATCTGTAACGATTGAGTAATATATAATTCATATAACTTATTCTTAATACTTTAAACAATAAGTTTGAATAAACTATATTATAAATTTATAAGAATACAGATGCAACAAATATACACCCTTAACTGAGTGTATATTTGCTGACATATTATGAGAATAATATAATATAGATATACAATCTCAACTTGGAGCCGTGATGTATATAATCGGTTTAGAGGATCACCCTAAAGCTTCTAACATAAACATTGATAATGGTAGTACAAGTATTATTAAACATTGTTGGAGAGATCTACTATACAACGATCTTCGCCGAGCATTCCCAGAAAGGAACCGGCAATTTATTTTGAAACTGCATGAAGAAACTGCAGTATCAGAAAAAGGGGAGATAACTGTTGTTATGAATCCCCTTCAGCACTGCGATAATGATGATGCTATGAACCGTAATATATGTATTACAGTAAATGATTTTTTTGAGGATTCTGGTTATACCGTAAAGGTTATACTAATAGAGCATCCGTAAATAGTAATCCCGCCTGCAAGTTAAAATTTAAAGCTTGCAGTTTTTTATTTCAATTCAATTCCTACTGGTGCATGATCAGAACCGAGTACATCTGTCATGATAAATGCATTTTTCACTCGATCTTTCAATTCATCAGATACCCAAAAATAATCAATACGCCATCCAACATTCCTGTCACGAGAACGCGTTTTCATATCCCACCAACTATACATCTCCCCTTCTTCGTTAAACATTCTAAATGTATCGTGGTAACCACTTTCAACAAGCCGATCTAGCCATTCACGCTCAATTGGCATAAATCCTGATGTTTTCACATTCTCCTTTGGCCGCGCAAGATCTATTTCATGATGTGCCGTATTTACATCACCACAAACAATAATACCCTTCCCCTTTTTTCGATACAATTCAATATAATCAAGAAATTTGTCGTAAAAATCTAATTTGTACTTTAGACGCACTTCCCCTCGACCACCATTTGGAAAATAAACATTGAAGAGATAAAAATCTTCATGTTCCGTAAGAACGACGCGCCCCTCTTCATCAAGCCAGCTTTCATCAAAATTTGATTGGGTAAATAAGGGCTTGTCTTTTGTTAAGGTTGCTGTTCCACTGTATCCTTTTTTCTGAGCTTCTGACCAAATGCCCATATATCCCTCTGGATGAATCACATCAGGCGTCAATTGCTCGACATGAGCCTTTGTTTCCTGAATACACATAATATCGGGCGACTCTTTACTAAGCCAATCTAAAAATCCCTTCCTTACTCCCGCACGTATTCCATTTACATTCCAAGAAATAAGTTTCATATCTATTTCTTTTTCTTCTGAATTTTATAATTTGGTAAGGCCTCGATCTGTTTTTCAAATTCTTCAATTTTATTATTATCAGGATTTACTTCTTTTAATCGATCAAGTGCCGTCGTTGCATCATGCTTCTTTTTCAGAGAAATTGCCGTCGTGATATAGAAATCAAGATATTTTGGATTCTTTGGGCTGAGTGTAATTGCCTTACCAAAATAAGGAAATGCATCTTCTGGACGATTGAGCGCGATTAAAGCCTCCCCAAGATACGCATGTGCACTCGCATCCTTCTTTTCTATTTTTACTAAGAAACGCAGCGTTTCTTCTGCAAGTGTATATTCCTGTTTCGCCAAATACAGACGTCCAAGTAATTCATATGCTGGACCATTTTTTTGATCAAGGCCAATGATGTCTATAAGACGTTTTTCAGCACGATGGTATTTTTCTTCCTTCAGAAATTGTTCCGCCTCTTCTAAAAATTCTTGAATGAGCGTCGGATCCGTCATACTGCGTCCTGCAATCCTCTTCTTGTCCTGATAGGAACGTTCTACTGCTGTTAATTTACCTGCAACCGTTCGTACCGCATTTTGTAAAGCCTTTCCCATCGGGGTAATCGCATTCTTACTTAGCATTCCTGCATATTTTTCACCTTTTCTTTCAATTCTTCGTTTCAGAATTTCATTCTTCTTACGTCTATCGCGTGACTCTGTAGATGTGTCCGGATTTACGACCCTCAATTGAGGTAGTTTTTTTATTACTAACCAAAGAATAACTCCAATGCTCACCAGTAGGATAATAATAAGTACAATCGTGAATGTCATAATTAATTTTGTGCAAAGAGAACATCCCTCGCTGCTTCTATAATGCCCGTAAATGATTGAATTTTAAGACTTGCTCCCCCGACTAATACACCATCGATCTCACTTTCTCGCAGAAGAAGATAGGCATTTTCATCCGTCACAGATCCACCATAAAGCACATGAACAGACTCTGGTGCGCGATTTGCTAATTTTGAAACACGTTCTCGAATAAATGCATGCATTTCTACTACGAACCCTGTATCTGGCATTTTTCCGCTTCCGATGGCCCAAACAGGCTCATAGGCGATAAACACTTCTTTTTTTGCTGGAATATTCAGACGTTTCAATGCACTCGATAATTGTCCATCAACAACCTCATATGCATCTCCAGCTGCATTTTGTTCTTTCGTCTCCCCAACACAAAGAATCAGATCTAATTTAGATTCTACAACGGCTGCTACTTTTTTTCTAATCAATTCGTTCGATTCACCCAATATATGCCTTTGTTCCGAGTGTCCGACAATACAATGATTGGCATGAACATCTTCAAGCATAGAAGGTGAAATTTCACCTGTATAGGCACCCGATCGATATTCTGGACCACAATTCTGTGCACCGAGTGATGTCCTACTTCTTGCTGTTGCTTTATGCACCTCACCTAAAGCAGTAAACGGTGGACAGATAACAATATGTGGAAGATTGTCTTTACCACGCATATACCTCAAAATACCGCGCGCGAGTGCAACACTTTCTCGAACACCTAAATTCATCTTCCAGTTGGCAATTATGTATTTCATATACTTTTGTATGACATTAGTACAAATCCCCACCCTACTCCCTACTCCCTACTCCCTACTCCCTACTCCCTACCATTATTACTGTAACATGCTGAAGTGTTTCAGCAACTCTTTATCCGAAGCATAGGGCCCCACCGCTGCAATTGATATTTTTTTCATATCGAAGATTTGATTTGCGAGTCGATTTACATCTTCAAGCGTCACAGACTTATAATGTTCGAGAACTTCTTCCAGCGATTCAACTTCATTAAACCAAAGCTCCTGCTTCCCAACAAATTCAGCTGTATTTGTAGAATTTTCTAAACGCAATTTCAAAGACCCTTCTATATTATCCTTCACGTAACGTAATTCATCTTCTGTGATTTCACCACATTTTACTTTCTCTATTTCAGCAAATATTGCTTCAGCGGCAACATCTAGTCGTGATGCATCAAGTCCTGCGCTAATAACCAAATCTCCGATTTCATCGTATCCATCTGCTGCTGCGCGCACAGAATAACAAAGCCCACGTCGTTCCCGTACCTCAATAAAAAGCCTTGAACTCATGGTTCCTCCCAGGATCGTTGCAAGCACTTTTGCTGCATATGCATCTTTTTCCAATCTTCCCGGCCCATAAAAACCAATCGCTAATTGCACCTGTTCAAGTGGTTTATTTTGTACCGTAATAATTGGCGATTCTGTTTCTGACCTTCCTGCATAATCCTCATAACCATCCGAGGTAGATTCTACGTGTTTCACTGTTCCAAATGTCGATTCAAGCACATCCATGATTCCATTAGGAATCTTCCCTGCAATCGTCACAATCATCGATTCTGGGTTATAATTTCGATCACGAAAATCAATAATATCCTCGCGCTTCATGGTCATCATCGAATGTGCATCTCCGGCAATATTTTTCCCAAGTGTATTCCCTCCATATAAAGCCTGTTCGAGCAAATCATGAATATGCATGATCGGATTTTCTTCATACATTTTAATTTCTTCAATGATCACCTGACGTTCTTTGTCCATCTCTTCTTGATCATATTTAGAATGAAAAATCATGTCATGAAGTAAATCAACGGCAAGTGCACCATGTGCAGAATCAATTTTCACATAATACCCTGTTTTATCCTTCCCTGTATAGGCATTGAATTGTGCACCATACTGTTCAAGCTCCCGAGAAATGTCGAGTGTATTTGGACGCCGCTCTGTTCCTTTGAACATGAGATGTTCAATGAAGTGCGAAGCCCCCCACAAATGCGTCGGTTCATATCTCGAACCTACCTTCGTATGAACAAGTACCGTTACTGCTTCTGTTCCACTCATAGGAACGAGATGAACACGCATCCCGTTTTTTAATCGTTTTGAATTCATAAGTATTTCGTCATCTATTAGATTCCAGGTCTAGCCTGAAATGACCGTATCATTGTAAGTACTCCTTCATATTATTTATCAGCTTTCAAGTCTAACCTGAAATGACCGTATCATTGTAAGTACTTGTCATCCCAGACTTGATCTGGGATCTTCATTGATTAATGTTTCATATAAATCTATCCAATGAGCATTGTTCTTTTCGATCAGTTCAATTTTCCAACTCCTATTCCATGACTTTAATTGTTTTTCACGTAATATTGCTGATTCAACATGTTCAATACACTCGAAATACACAAGCCTTTTTACATGATATTTTGATGTAAATATACCACCAATACCATTCCTATGTTCATACACTCTTCGTATAAGATTATTCGTCACTCCTGTGTATAGAACTCCGTTTTTAGAGCTCGCAAGTATGTAAACATAATACGTACGATTTGCCATATTTAGATTCCAGGTCTAGCCTGGAATGACGAAGGTTGCATCAATATATTAACAGAGTTGTTTCCCAAAATACTGTTGCAACTCATCAATCTTCACTCGCTCTTGCTTCATCGTATCCCTATCTCGAACGGTTACTGCATGATCTTCAAGCGTATCGAAATCAACGGTAATACAATATGGAGTCCCAATTTCATCTTGACGACGGTATCGCTTTCCAATTGATTGCGTTTCATCGTAATTAACTCGCCATTCCTGACCAAGTTTTTCCGTAATTGCACGCGCAGCCTTCTGCAATTCTGGCTTCTTCGACAAAGGAAGTACCGCCAATTGATAAGGGGCAATATGCGGCTTTAATCTAAGAACAACGCGTTTTTCCCCTTGAACATCTTCTTCATCATACGCGCTTAATAAAATAGCGAGCATAGTTCTGTCTACCCCCATAGACGGCTCAATCACATGCGGGATAATCTTACGAGCATTATCATTTGGATCCGTATATTCGAGCGACTTCCCGGAAGCTTCTTGATGATTCGTTAAATCAAAATTTGTTCTATACGCAAGCCCCCATAATTCTTTTGTACCAAATGGAAAATCAAATTCGAAATCAATCGTCTTTTTTGAATAATGCGCAAGTTTAGATGCATCAATATCTAGCTCATGGAATTTGCCCATATCAATACCTACATCTTCAGCCCAAGAACGCATCCACTGTTTCCAGTCCCCAAAATGCCTCTCCCATTCCGATTCTTCGCAGAAAAACTCAATTTCCATTTGTTCAAATTCCAGTGTTCGGAATGTAAAATTACCGGGCGTAATTTCATTGCGGAATGCCTTTCCAATTTGCGCTATTCCAAAAGGTAAACGCGCACGTGCTGTATCAACCACATTCCGAAAATTCACAAAAATTGCCTGTGCTGTTTCAGGACGTAAATATACGGCTTCTTTTTCCCCTTCTGTCTTACCAATCCCCGTTTCAAACATTAAATTAAATGTTTTTACATCTGTAACCGGGTTTCCATCCGGGCTTTTAATGTCATGTTCGCGAATGAGTGCATTTAATTCCTCAGCGGTCAGACCATCTGCATTTACATCAGGAATATGTTCCTCAATTAAATGATCTGCACGATACCGTTTATGAGTGATTTTATCCTCAACAAGAGGATCGGTGAATGACTCCGTGTGCCCACTCGCCTGCCAAACACGAGGGTTCATCAAAATTGCCCCATCAAGTCCATGCATATCTTGTCGAGTCTCAACAACCTTATTCCACCAATCCTTTTTAATATTCATGCGCATCAATGAACCAAGTGGCCCATAGTCCCAAGAATTAGCGAGTCCACCATAAATATCAGAACCTGGGAAAATAAAACCTCGTTCCTTCGCTAACCTGACAATTGTATCCATTTCAATCTTATCCATATTTTTTCGGACTCTATTTAAATCGTCATGACTTCATCCTCTTTCTTCTGCCCTTGCTCCTCGATACGAGAAATATAACTTTTCACCGTTTCTTCTAGGCGAGCCAATTCTGATCGCCTATCATCCTCACCAACACCTTCCTCATTTTCAATACGTTTTTTTACATCTTCACGAACTCGGCGGACGGAAATTTTTGCCTCTTCTAGTTTTGCTTTCATTTTTTTCACCAAATCTACACGCATCTCTTCCGTCATCATTGGCATCACTAAACGGATAATTTTCCCATCAACATTTGGATTAATGCCTATGCTAGATTTCATAATGGCGGATTCGATTGCCTGCACAACCGAAGCATCCCATGGCTCTATTTGAACCGTTTTTGGATCCGGTGTTGATATAGATGCAAGTGTTTTTAGCGCTTGCTGAGCACCATATACTTCAATCATTAAATCCTCTACAAGTGCTGGATTTGCTCTTCCAGTACGAATCATGCGCAATTCTTGTGCAAGATGTTCAATCGATTTTTCAAACTGCGGTTTTGCATCTTCAATATATGTCATATTCCCTTTTTGATGTACTTACATTTTATGTTTAAGAGGACCGCTCGAATGATGAGCGAATGTATAGATATTGCCATTCTAAACCCATTCCGTCAACGCTAATTTTCTATGGTTGCAAATCCTGCAAGTATTAATCCATCAACCTTTTCATGTGATTCGATGACGGTTGCAGCGCGCGTAGACGGTAATGGCTGCGTTGTCCAAGTTGCTCCACCATTTTGTGAAATATACATCGTACCGAATACAGAGTAATACACATTATTCTTGTTATTTGGATCTATCTCAATATCCCAAATCCTTATTTCTCCCGGTGCGGTGATTAAGGGTAATGCATCCCAATTCTCGCCTGCATCTTTCGACACTAAAATCCCGTACGTTGTATTCATGAGTACAACCGATCCATCCTCCGTTTGAGAAAATCCATGTACTTCATCCGAATCCCTAAATTTTTCTGAAAGCGCATCTTCAAATTCAAACCAAGAATCTCCACCATCATTTGAATAATAAAAACCTTTATCTTCTGTACCAACCATCACAATACGACTATCAGCATTGCTCAATTCTATATCCGTAATCCGATCCCCAACACGGTTTATCGCTTTCCAATTATTTCCCGCATCAACACTACGCATCATGTCACCATCAGAAGTTCCCATCCAAATGACATCCGGATTAAACCAATCCACCTCTAGTGACGTGAGTGCAACATCACCACCTGCCTGCTGATACAATGAAGAGAAATTACGTGCACAGTCACCGGAACGCAATAATTCAGAACCGCGGAGTGCATAAATTAAACAACTGTTTTTAGGATCAACTTCTATGTCAGGAAAGGCACCCTCTTGCATAAATGGATCTTCAGGTCTTTGCCATGTTCGTCCATAATCCAAGGAAAAGAACACACCATTTTGCGCCGTACCAATATAATAAACAGACTCATCATTTGGATCGATTTCAAGATCAAGCACATTCACACCTCCGATCGAACCAACACCGCTTAATTGAGGAAAAGCATTCAACTGTTCCCATGTCTCACCGATGTCACCACTTTGAAACATACCGCCGTCCGCAACAGGAGTACCAGAACCAAAACATCCTTGTCCGATGAATACAAGTGCAAACATCGAAAGTAGTAATTTTGAGGTTATTTTCATAAAAAAGCTTTTTCTAATACAAGTGTTTTATTTACATTTTGAGAAAGGAGTTTCTTTGCCTCTAGCACCTCTTCTTGTTTGCAGGCAGATATTTCATTACGATAAAGAGAAATCCAGTCATCCAGCATTTTTTGTAGTTCTGGAGTGGTTTTCTTGGCAAGCGCATCTATCATGACCATTTTTTTGTATGGTTTAGACTCATGAATGTTTCGTAATTCCTCCAATTCTTCTTCAAGTATAACACGTTCTTCCGTCTGCAAGATGAAAAGAAGACCTGGACGTCCCTGTATAACTCTCTGTATGTATTCAGGCTCTTTTTTCATCTGTTTTATTGCATCTTCCGGATATTCATTCATTGGCACAGGTCCAAATGTTAACTCGGTAACTCGAGATCTAATCGTTGGCAATAAACGTTCTCCATGGGTTGCGATGAGAAAAATATGCGTGGAAGATCCTGGCTCTTCAAGGGTCTTCAATAATGCATTTTGTGCAGCAATAGTCATCAATTCCGCATGATCAATTAAAATAATATTTTTTGTATGACCTAATCCGCCCTTTGCGGCAATCGATGTTATTTCCCTGATTTGATCAATACCAATGGTAGATTTTCGTTTTTTTGTTTTTTGATCGATCTCTGGCTTAATTCGTCTAAAGTTCGGGCTTTTTTTGACTTTTTCTACTTCAAGTTCATCGCAGGCGATCAACTCGGCAATAGCGCGTTTACCGATATGCGAAGGGCCGGAAAAGAGATAAGCATGATTAAGTACCTTATTTTTTTGTACTAATCTTAGGTATTTTATCTGTTTTTTGTGTCCAATGATATCCATGAACACAGTATAGCAAACTTTATGTTTTTTCTATTTTTTATCCTTTTTAGATTGACAGAAGCCCTTTTTTATGCTATATTTTTACGTCGTTTTACCATAACTGGTAGAGCGTGAATTTGAGGATTTCTTTTTCGCGACCCTCGGAATAGAGATGTCGCGAACGAAACAGAAAGATGTCGCATTCGGCGGCTTCTACGAAACAAAAAGAGGTCGCTAAATGCCGCCTCTACCACGATAGGAGGCCAACATGGCCGAAGCAAAAATCCTGAAAAACATCCTCGCCACAAACCTGCTCCGTGGAGCAGATTTCTGGCAGGCATTGAAGTGGATCCGTCTCAACAGAAAGGATCAAAAGTCTGGCAAGATCTACGACCTGACTGATCAAGATGTCAGCGCACTGCGTATCGACATGATGGAGGCGCTCCACATCATCCTTCAGGTGGTGTTCGAGACGCTCCGTAGTCAGCGCAAGTACGCGGAGATCAACGCATGGAATCTGATGAATCGTCTGCTGTACGTCGTGAACCCCAAGATGGCTCTCGATAGGCAGGTCCAGTTGCTCCGTTACAATGCGGAGCGGGGGGACAAGAAGGTAAGGGCGCTACTAAAGATCGCGAATACCCTTTCGCGGTCAGACGCACCTGTCCACCCGATCGAGATCGGAAGGGACGGGTATCAAGAATGCTATGAAGCCGCGGCCATTCGGTTGCTGCGAATCGCGTTCAAGAGCGCCCAGGATACCGAGCTGGACATCAGTCCGTCTGAGACTCAGGAGCAGCTCGTCAATGCACGTCTCATGAACAATGCCGAAGCGGCGAGAATTTTCGACCAGGCCGAGGCGGAGACGATCGTCGACTACTTCCTCGAAAACAGGGAGAAAATCGACCTCGACAAGTGGTACGTCTATTTCCCTGTCGCTCTCCCGTTCATCTGTGCATACTGGCACAGTTTGAAGCAGGCGGAGGTCTTCGCCCTCAACCTCGAACTGGACAAAATTGAGGATGAAATAGAGGAGGCGGCGAAGTAAACGACTTCGACACCGAACTTCCCGGACTTATATACACGATATAAGTCCGGGGTTTCTCCTAGCGCATAATAATGTGCGCTGAGATGAAACTTGAACAATAAAATAGAGAATAAATCCTGGAGGAGAGAGTAGCTTACCGAATTTCAAATGCTCTGACTCGGCTCTGGCTGACTCAAAGCACATGCCCGAAGTTCTTGGTGGTACACATATCTATGTCACTGCCACTCGTATACATACACGTATACAAGCTCACCTTCAGGCTTTATTCCCTATAACAAATAACAGACGTCAAGCGTCTGTTATTTGTTTTGCCACATCCGAGGTTCAACCTCGGACCTTGATATTCCGTCAGTCATTTCGACCGAATGGTTGAGTGGAGAAAGCTACTTCGACTTAAGGTCCGACCTCGCGACTGAGGTACGGACCTTTCGAGATCTCTCGACTCACCGTCATAGCTAAAGCTATGTCAGATCACTCGAGATGACGGAATGCGCTGGATTCCAGATCGTAGTCTGGAATGACGAAAAGCTCATATGCTAAATCGCTAATCAGCTAATTGGCTATTCGCTACCCCCCACAACCCACTCCCTACACCCCCTTTACCCTATTCACCCGCTAATCCTTTCGCTCTTTGCCAGGCGAGTTCAAGCGTCGCACGCATCGTGTCCGCAATTGATTTTGAGGTAATTTCTACTGCTACCAACCCAGAGATATAAGAAAACATTATCACACGATTACCGCAAACAGAAACCTCCCCTGTAACAGGCATCATTGATGGGGACAATGCTACAAATTCAATATTCGGCGGGAGTGAAACTTTGGAATCTGTAACAAGAATTGAACGAATCTTCTTTTTTTTGTTTTTCAATACCTCCCTATGCTCATCTGCAATATCCGCGCCATGTAATTGTACATATGTATCATATCCTACAATCTGTAGAACATCCTCCCCCATTTCTTCAAACTCTTGCTGAATCAATCTGAGTCCCTCGACTGTTTCAATATAACGCACATGCGGTCTTGCACTTGCAGTTTTATGTAGCGCTCGTAGGTGCTGAATCATATCATTTACCGTTCTTCTTTGCCCTTCAACTTCCTGCATTCTGCGCCGAATAATAAATAGTAGTCTATCTGGAGACTCTGCTATATATACCTGTTCATCCTGATCGTCTCCGGTTTTCAACACAATCCCCTTTTCCATTAATTCATTGAATTTTCTATGCACCGTTGATCGAGGTATACCCGTTATGAGAGATACTTGCCTTACTGTTGCTGATCCAAATTGAAGTAAGGATAGGTATGCTCGAGTCTCTTTTTCTGTAAAACCCAGTCGAATAAAATTCTGTATTAGTCCGTCCATATATCTCTAAGTGCCTTTATTGTTTTTTGTGCTGTCTGTTTCCATGTGAATTGATTTGGAGTGTCTAGCGTGATTTCTTTATCCTGCAGAGCATACATTCCTTTCACCCATGCGTCTCTATCTGATGGATTCGCATAGAGAATAGCCCTTCCCCCAACCTCATGATGAACGGGTATGTCGGATGCAAGTACCGGGGTACCTGATGCAAGTGATTCCAATATAGGTAGTCCGAACCCTTCATACAAAGACGGAAATAAGAATCCGTTTGAACCACCGTATAAGCCAGCCAATAATTCATCAGGAATATACGATATGTATTTCACAGATTCTTTCGCTCGAGATTCTTCTATCGCTTTATGAATAGCTTCTGCACCATAACCAGATCGCCCAGCAAGAACCAGTGACTGCACATGTTGTTCTGGGTATTGTATTTTATACTCTTCAAATGCCTGTAATAAAAATTCGATATTTTTCTTAGATTCGATGCGTCCAACAAATAAAAAATAAGGTGCATCCTGTAATCCATACTTTTCGAGAGTCTTCGCTATTTGCGCGTCAGATGCTTGAAAATGCTTTGTACGAATACCAAGGTGCGTGACAACAATCTGATTTTCATGCGCACCATAAAACTGTGTCAGATCTTGTTTTGTTGAGTTAGAAATCGTAATGATTGTATCCGCTTTTCTCAAAACTCTTCTCAATGACCAATGCTGACGCCATCTGTTTTTCTTTGAATATACCTCGGGGAAATAATCAAATGCAATATCGTGAACGGTTGTCACTATTTTTGCGTTTCCTGTATTAAGCGGTATTTCGTGCGCCGGTACAAATAAAATATCAGGAGTATGACTATAAAGATGTGCGCTCAGCCTTATATGAGACCAACCAGGGAATTTCCATGGCAAAATAACCCATTTCCATCCCTGTGGAAGCTCTCCCAATTCTGGAATTTCTTTTGAGCTATAGAGCAGGATTTCATCGTCTTGAAGAGGAATCTTCATCATTTCTTTCAGAAGTTCAAAAACATACCGTTCTGTTCCGGTATATTCAGGTCTTGTAAGTGCATTTACTTCAATTCCTATCGAATACATATTGTTATAGTAGACGAGTGTATCCAAGGTCGCAAGATCCATCCTAAACTACGCTCCATTTGATCGAGGTCCGACCTCAAGGTCCGACCTACTTATCCACAGGAGGTTGAGCCTCCATTTCCCGAGGTTGAACCTCGAGGTTGAACCTCGGGAATGAGGTGCGGACCTTTCGAGATCGCTCATAGACAAGCGGAACTGTCCGTGAAGGATATTGGATGTAATTTGCTTGAACATCGAGCACTGAAC
>CAYWYQ010000020.1:0-8078 GCA_964462325.1 uncultured Gammaproteobacteria bacterium
GAATTCCAAGCGGCGATTAAAAATACGAGTGATGCAACTTGGAATTCCTATGGCATTGTAAATTCTACCGTAAATGCTGCATCAATATTTTCACATAGCTCTTGGACGGACGGAAAAATTGCACGTACAAATGCTTCGCTTGCACCGGGACAGACGACAGCAATAAGTTTTATGTTAAAAGCCCCTAAAACAAATGGAGTGCATTATGCAAAATTGCAATTAGAAGCGAATGGTCAGCTCATTGATACCTTTATCGAATTACCAGTTGAAGTTACGGGTGGATCTGGTGAAGTGGTGAATGCACCAATCGATGATGCGGTTGATACCTCTCAATTTGTAGAAGTACCGATGCTTCGAATCGGTACATTAATTGTCGATGAAGAGACGGATGATGAAGTTGTAATTACTTCGTATGAAGGTCCCTTTACGGTGACGGATACAGATGGGCGAGTACTTGCTGAAGTTGCGGAAGGAAAGGAAGTGACGGCACACTATGCAATAGGGAAATATTATTTCGATGCAGGAAATGGGCCTACAAGTTCCGTACTCCCTATTCGATTTGTTCCGAAAGAGAAAAACGCGGTTTTCACAATTACGAATTTTGATAGAAAGGTAACAAGAGGAGCGCTTTACACAGATAATCAATTCCGCAATACGCTTGAACTTCGCTATAACGATTACAAAGATCGCACCTGGCTTATCAATGAAATCGATATGGAGACTTATTTATATGGACTAGCAGAAACGAGCAATATTTCACATATGGAGTATCAAAAAGCTCTGGTAACAGCGGCACGAACATTTGGATACTATCATTATACAAGGGGGACAAAATGGAAGAGGGAATTTTTTACAATGACGGCGTATTCCTATGATCAGGTTTATAAAGGATACGGACAGGAGGCACGCTCGCCTCGTATTGTTCAAGCGGTGAATAACACGAAGGGAATGGTTGTGACCTATGATGGTGAATTGGCAATTACGCCTTATTTCTCTCGATCAGATGGCCGAACGCGTGATTGGTCTGATGTATGGGCAGGAGAAATTCCTTGGGCTGTTTCTGTACCGGTGCCATGTGAACAAGGGAAGACAATGTGGGGGCATGGAGTGGGAATGTCTGCGCAAGGAGCCCTCTGTATGGCGAATGAGGGAATGGATTGGGAATCAATTTTGAAGCATTTTTATACAGGGACAAGTACGATGCAGAAATGGAATTAGTTTTCCGCTTGAAAACACCCGCTTGTCTATTGACGTACTTTGCATTCACATCTCTGCGCTTCACTCCACAGTACCTTTCAGTACGTTTATGTTCAGTGCTCGATGTTCAGGCAAATTACATCCAATATCCTGCGCGGACAAGGATTCGTTGCTGAAAGAGAGGTCCGACTTCAATCAGGGCAGCTGATTCAGTCGGTACCTCAGACCGGATCGAGAGGTCCGTACCTTGGATTAATATAAGTCGCTAATATTAGGTAATAATATAATAAAAACATTGACAAAACGTCAATTTTTTGTTATGTTTAATGCGTTGGAGGTGCAAATGAGTTTCTTTGGCCTGGGGCCGGAAGATTTTCTTACATCGCAAAAGACCACTGAAGAATGTGCTCGAGATTTGGTCAATAGCCATATCTTGAGCGCGTTCCGAGGGGGCGATCCTACTGCACAAATCCGTGCGTCAGGAGAACCATCAGAGGTCATTGACCTCGCAATAAAACTACTTGCTCAGCAGGCAGGAAAGGAGGTTGAATGAATGAGGTACGTCCTCGGGCTTCGATGCTGGTCACCGAAGCCAAGCATCGCGGCAATGAAACGGGGAAGGAAATCATCCGTTTCGTCATGAACAGTACGGCGAGCACCGATGTTCAGAAAGAGGTTCTGAACATCCTCATCAACGAGGGGCTTTTGTCCCCACACCAGGACAATCGCCGCTACAGCAATGCGGCGTGACACTGGAAGACATAGGTCGCCTCGACCGCTCAGAAATGGGCGGTTTTTTCATTGACATAATTATTGAAATAGCATAGAATCTGTACGCTTTGTTGTCATACAAGGTGTAGGGAGGCAGAAAGATGTCAGAGATGTATACGGAGCGGGTGAAATCACTGGTTCCAAGAGCAGGACAAATCGTCATTGATGTCGAAGAACTCGATGCAACGGATCCGGGTGATGACTTCGATCTTGAAGAGCCTGAAACGGAAGAACAGCCTCGTGCAGGTGAATGGCGCATGCCAAAGAAACCATACAAGTATATTCCCGAATCGTAGGGGATATATCTGTCAAAACGTAAGACCGCCACACGGGCGGTCTATTTTATTCAAATCATTTTCGTATTGAATAATTTGATTGAATTATGTATGCTATTCTCTGTATTATTACAAGATGCAAGGAGGGGGTATGTCTCTAACAGCAGATGAGGCTCATGGAAACGGGTGTAGGTACTCATATGAACTTGATGTATTGAAGTATGCTGTGCTGGGTGGCGGGAAACAACGAACACTGGAACGCGCGCAAGTCATTGTTGACGCGGGAGATGCACGAACACTCGAAGAGGCTGTGCAAAGTATGCCGATTCACGAAATGTTGAAAAGAATCACATTAGGTAAGCTAAGAAAATAAAACATACTATACGATGTATGTTCAAATTTCAAAGACCGCCACACGGGCGGTCTCTTTTATTTAATGACTTTCATTCCTTCCGGATGGATGGGGTCGCCATGTCGCAGTTTGTCTTGCCTGACGAGTTTTAATATTTGCTGCTTGACCTGTTCGGGGTTATCAATATTTTTGAAATTAAATCGTTCACGGGTTGCAGCTGTTTGAATATACACATCACCAAATGTAAGAAATGTTGCGAACATTCCATGTGTTTCCGCTGTGATATCCTGAACTTCATTGAGATGTAATTCTGAAATCACACGTGAAAAAAGTCCTTGTTGTTCAATATTGATGATACGTTCCGTCGTCACAATCCAGGTGTCTAAATAGTAATCAGTAATTTGAGTGATAATAATTGTCACAACAAAAATAGAATAAATACCAAGAAGGACGAATGCGAGAGGACCCCAAAATATATGTCCAAAGGGAAAGAAATCCACCAAAGAAAGAATACCAAGAATAATCAACGGAATAATAGAGAGTCCTAGGAAGGTGATAAATGTAATTAATAGCTCAACCCAGTGGCGTCGCAAAAAAAGTACGGTTTTTTCCCCTCGTATTTGATTAGGTAGTCTGTCTAAGTGAATCATAAAGGGAAGGCAGAGGTCAGGAATGTAAATTGAAATAGATCTTGAAACATGACTTCCGTGGACCAATCAATTTGTAAAAGAAAGAAGAGTGTAATAAAAATCGCAAAGAAAAAGAAGAGTATGTAAAAGATGATTACGTAGATTGTTTTTCTGTCTTCAAGTCCAAATTGAATAATGTGATACAAATTGAATCCCAAAAAAAGAGCACCAAGAAGTACAAAAAAGAGATAAATGTATAAAAAATAGATAATTGGTATCATGCCCCCATGTTCAAGGATAGTATACCATGCCGTTTATTCAGGTCTTGAAATATTGAGATGGTCGTATGCGGCAGAAGTTGCGAGGCGGCCACGCGGTGTGCGCTCGAGTAATCCTAACTGAAGTAAAAATGGTTCATGCACCTCTTCCACGGTTTGAATTTCTTGTTGAATCGCAGCAGAAATGGTTGAAAGCCCTACTGGTCCGCCACGATATTTTTCAATAATACATTTCAGTAATTGCCTATCGACAGAATTTAATCCTAGTGGGTCAATCGAAAGCATTTCAAGAGCATCATGTGTAATGATAGGTGTCATTAACCCCTCATGTTCTACATCGGCGAAATCCCGCACGCGTTTTAATAATCGATTCGCAATACGCGGCGTTTTACGTGCACGCATGGCGATGGCATCTGCTGTTTCTTGATTGATTACTATGTTCAATAGTCCAGCACTTCGTTTAATAATATCTGCAATTTCATCCTCAGTATAAAATTCTAAATGTTGATGAAAGCCAAAACGATCACGAAGAGGGGAGGAGAGCAGTGAAAGTCTGGTTGTTGCTCCGATGACAGTGAATTTTTCAAGGGCAAGTCGCAATGTTCTTGCTGATGGTCCTTTTCCGACGACAAGATCAAGCGCATAGTCTTCCATTGCCGGATAAAGCACCTCTTCAATCGCACGATTCATGCGATGAATTTCATCAATGAAAAGGACATCCCCTTCTTGTAGATTGGATAAAATGGCTGCTAAGTCACCAACGCGTTCAAGGGCTGGACCACTTGTAATGCGCACTTGTGCATTCATTTCATTGGCAATAATATGCGCGAGCGTTGTTTTCCCAAGTCCAGGATTCCCATGTAATAAGATATGTTCCAGCGGTTCTTCTCTTTTTTTTGCCGCATCTATAAAAATACGAAGACCCCTTTTGAGGTCCCCCTGTCCGATGAAGTCATCAAGTGTTTGCGGTCTTAGTCCAGCCTCGAATGGCTTTTCTTCTTCCGCCGCTTCTTTATGAACGACATCAGTTTGCTGCAATGTGTCATCGGCATTCGATTCAATCATACGCAAGAATAGTATAGCACTTTCATTGACAAAGACCCATTTTTTCAGTATATTACCTGCACAATTTGGGCCGGTGGCGAAACTGGTATACGCGAGGGACTTAAGATCCCTTTCTTGCAAAAGAGTGTGGGTTCGAGTCCCACCCGGCCTACCATGAAAACGACGCAGTCGAAAGACTGGGTCTTTTTCATTTAGACGACTGGGACTCGAACCAGAGGGGGTTCGGGGGACTGGGTGTCCCCCGACTTCTTCGGCGGAGGGGGTACAGCGAGAAACGTAAGTGACGAGCGTCCTAGGGGGAACGCCGTTCCCCCTGGAAGAGCGAACAAAGTGAGCGAGTGAGATGTCCCACCCGGCCTACCATGAAAACGACGCAGTCAAAGACTGGGTCTTTTTCATTTACATATGTTAATCTATAGACATATGAACATTACAAGTACTGTATTTAAAAATGGAGAAACAATTCCTAAAAAATACACCCAATTTGGAGAAGATATAAATCCTCCACTTCAGTTTTTAGATGTACCGGAACAGGCAAAGTCACTTGTTCTTATTATGGATGATCCAGATGTTCCTGATTATGCACCTGTTGATGTATGGGATCACTGGACGGTTTTCAATATTCCGCCAAATATTAGCATGATCCCTGAACGATGGGATGTGGAAGGAGTGAGAGGTGTAGGAACACGAAATATGAAGGAATATTCAGGTCCAAAACCACCAGATCGCGAGCACAGATATTTCTTTAAGCTCTATGCATTAGATGTAATGCTGGATTTACAAGAAGGAGTGACTAAGGCAGTGGTTGAGAAAGCGATGGAAGGTCATATTATTGAAAAAGTTGAACTTATCGGTCTTTGTAAACCTCAATAATATGAGTATCATGCGAGACATCATTCAAGCACCGTGGCTACGCATATTGCGGCCAAAGTACCGGCCAAATGTAGCGGTGATTGTTACGAATGAAGAGGGCGATATTTTACTTGCAGAACGCCTAGATTTGCCGGGAGTCATTCAAACGGTGCAAGGAGGCATAGATGCAGGGGAGGATGTCATAGATGCTGGTGTTCGCGAAACGGCTGAGGAGCTTGGAATTGACGAGAGTGTAATCGAGCCAATTGAATATCTTTTAGACTCTTGGAGTTATGATTGGCCGAATCCATGGAAATGGCCATTGTTGATTTCAGGGTATAAGGGACAGGAACAGCAATTTGTTCTTGTTCGTATTCCAAAACAGACGACATTTAGGCTTGGTAAGCACTTCCGAGAATTTAAAAAAGTGTGGTGGGAGAGGCCAGAGAATGTTCTTAATCAAGTAAACGAAATCAAAAAAGAAGGCATAGAAAAAGCAATGCGAGGATTTAACTTGATTTAATAGAGGTATTGATTGGCTTTTGATCACTGCAGCATACATATGTAAATTATGTCCCTAACGAAGTTCGCAATAGCGAACAGAGTGGGAACAGAATGTCTTCAAAAAATCTGGAGATTTTTTTGTTTGTAAATTAAGTCGGACTTAATATCTGATCGTTGACATTGATCGAATGAAATGCTAATGTCTTACTTCGCATACGCGAACATTGGAGGAACAATGGATATGGAACAAGTGCGTAGTGCAGCAAGTAATCCCATTTGGTTTGATGAGGAAACGAGCAGGCTCATTCATAGTTTGCCACTTCCGAAGTCACCGCTCAGGGCTGGATTTCTGACCTTGAAAAGCTGGGCGCGACTCGCAGAAAGCACGATCGTCGACACGAAAAGAGCGAAATACACTCTTGTGGAGGATCGTTTCGAAAGAGAACTCTATGAATTCCATGGTTTTATGTGCGACCTGAGTCCTGAGTCACACATGGCATGCTTCTTGCACGCGATTGATTTCTTGGTCCCTGACGGTACGCCGGTCTATGCATCTCAAGACGGAGTCATCCATGAAGTTGTCGAAAATTACAAGTCTTGGGGAATCGAAGAGAGACATCAAAAGTACATGAACTATCTGACGATCAATCATGGACAAGGGGAATTTTCGCAATATTGCCATTTGGGTCAATGGTCGGTTACGAGGCAGGGCTTGAAGATCGGACACAAGGTACGACAAGGGCAGCGCATTGGAACAGTCAGAAAAACCGGCTGGACAGATCGGGATCATCTACATTATCTCGTGTTCAGGGGTGATAGTGATAGACGCAATCCATTCGGCTTCAAAAGCCTTAGACCACGCTTCAACTGCGAGTAATGACTCGTAGTTTTTCTTTTTTTAAAACAAAATGATATATACTATAGGTATAATTATTTAAAAGATACTATGTTTACAGAAACAATTATTTGGTGGCCAGTTTTCGTTGCAGCTGCAGCAAATATGATTATTAGTATGTTATGGTATGGTCCTTTGTTTGGAGCTCGATGGATGAAGGAAACAGGTATGACGGATGCTGATGCAAAAAAAGCAAAAGAGAAAGGCATGGCAAAGGAAATGGTAATTGCATTTATAAGTAGTATTGTAATGGCGTATGTGTTGGCGCAAGTTATTATTCTTGCAGCGGCATTCACGGCTGCATCTGCTGTCATGACAGCCGTTTGGATTTGGCTTGGTTTCATGGCAACACTCTTGCTTTCTGGAGTGCTTTGGAGGGGAGAGAGTTGGGCCTTGTATGTAATCAATGCAGGTCATCGCTTGGTTGCTTTGGCAGCGATGGCACTTCTCATGTTCTCTTGGATTTAATCTATATAGAAAAAAGACCTACACACACAAGGGTCTTTTTTATTACTAGGACTTGCAAAAATTGAAAAAAGGAGTACATTTGACCATTATGAAATTTACACAGCGATTCACGAACACATTATTTCGTCATGGACGAATTTTGATACTATTGTTCCTATTCTTGTCCATATTTGGAAGTATTTCACTTTCTGCGATGCAAAGGCAGGGATTCCCAGAAGTTCTTGTAAATATTGCAACGGTACAAGTCCCATATCCAAATGCGAATGCGGAGCAGGTAGAGCGCGATATTATTATCCCAATTGAATCGGCAATTTCTGATATAGAAAATATCACAGACTATTCAATGACGGCGGCCGATAATTTTGGTTTTGGAGTCGTAACATTCGACCAGAAAGCAGATGTGTCAGCAGCAGTTGCAAAACTGAAGCAAGAAGTGTTGGGAATTCAATTTCCTGAAGATTCGCTCGATGCAAACGTTGAAGAAATTTCTGCGTCAGGGGTAGGAGAATTTGTTCTTTCTATTTCAGAAGTGGGGGATGAGCAAAAGCTTTTCGAGGCTGGACTTGCGCTTGAGCAAGAACTTTCAAGTATCGACGGGGTAAAACGTATTACACCAATGAACCCAATTCTTCCCGAACTTCATATTGTCTTTGATGAAGAACTTCTGATTGATCATGATCTTTCAAGGCAGGATATTGAAGGAATGATCAGTACGGCAAACTTTGTTGCGCCAGCTGGATCATTTATCGAAAATGGTCGACAAATCAATGTTCTGTTTCAAAATAAGGTTGA
>CAYWYQ010000020.1:8178-14186 GCA_964462325.1 uncultured Gammaproteobacteria bacterium
GATCATTTATCGAAAATGGTCGACAAATCAATGTTCTGTTTCAAAATAAGGTTGAGTCCATTGATGATATTCAGAATCTAGAAATCAACGATGAATTGGTACTTTCTGATGTCGCCTCGGTAGAAGTAAAATTCAATAATCAAGATCAATATAATCGCATTGGCTATGCGCAAGATGAGAGCGAAACGCTTGACATTGAGCGCGCACTTCTCTTTGGTGTGCAGATTAAGTCTGATGCAGACATTCTTGTTATTTCCGATTATTTGGAAGAATTAGTAGAAGGGTATGAAGAGGGGAAATTAACGATTGTCTACTCCCAAGCAGAAAGTACTAGATTGCAGATTGAAGAAATTACGCAAAGTATATTTGGTAAGCCTATCGATACTCTTGGTCCATTTGCTTTCATCGGATATCTGCTTGGAGGATTAGGTTTTGTAACACTACTCCTTTTCTTCTTCATGAATATCCGTGTAGCAATTATGGCGGCACTTGCCATTCCTGCTTCACTATTCTCAGCTGCTATTTATCTTAACTTTGTTGGGATTGACCTCAATACACTCGTTCTCTTTGCAATGGTATTGGTGATTGGACTTGTTGTTGATCCAACTATTGTATTCCTTGAATCCATGCAGCGTTATATTGAAGAAGGAAAGAATGGAAAAGAAGCAGCAGTAAAAACGGTAGAGACGGTTGGTTTAGGTGTATTCCTTGCAGTGCTTACGAATATTTTAGTCTTTGTTCCATTCGGACTCGTATCAGGCTTTTTTGGAGAGATTATTAAGTACATTCCGGCAACCGTTATCCCTGCAATGATTGCATCGATGCTTATTCCGATTGTTTTCCTCATGCCACTTTCGGCAAAAATTATGAAGCCCCGAAAGAAGACCATTGAATCTAATGATGAGCTTGCAGCAACATGGAAGCTTGGAATGTGGATGCGAAATGGTTTGAAAAAACTCCTAAAAAAAGGAAAAAAGATAGCTGTATTACGTATCGCTGTATTCCTTTTTGTTCTTGCCTTGCCTATGCTTGTCGGGTTTGGTCTGACATCAAGTGGAGCGGTTCAAGTGGTGCAATTCTCATCATCTGATGATTCAGATTTCCTGATTATAAATGGAGATATCGCTGCTGATTGGACATTTGAAAAAGCGGTTTATGATGTCGTAGTGCCGCTTCAGGATGAACTCGCAACCTATCCAGAAATTCAGCATTTTTTCTACTTCGAACAATCGGGTAATTCATTCATGATTATTGCGCAGCTCCTTCCAATCCCAGATCGGGAAGATGCAGAGATGCGAACAGCAACGGACCTTGCGCGAGCAATGAATGACGGTATTGCGGAACTTGAGCTTGATGCAGAAATTCGTGCATCCGCAGATAGTGAGGGGCCACCGCAAGACGAATTTCCAGTTTCACTTCGAATTTTCGAAGATGATGCTGATCTCCTTGAAGCAGCCATTGAAGATATCGCCGCATATCTTGATGCTCGAGAAGATGTAGACATTGTAAACACATCTTTTGAAGAAGTATCGTCTGGCGGAACAATCGTACTCGACTTTGATAAGGGAAGTAGCTTACCAAGTCCAATGATTGCCTTTGGTGTTGCGCGCGGTGTGCTTGCAGAAACAGAACTTGGGTCACTTACGCTTGATGGAACGAAGTATGAGCTACGTTCATCAAATACGATTACCATCGAATCAGAATCAGAGCTTCTCGACTTAGAGGTAATGCCAAAAATTCCATCACCATTCCCAGGTATCCCTGGTATTGATGCGCAGACGCTTGAGGATGTGACCATTGAAACGGAAAAGCAGGAATCGATTACCATACAACGCTCAAATGGGCGCCGAGTTGCGTCATTGAATGCATCTGTCTTCGAAGACATTGATCCTCTTACCGTTCAATCCGAACTCGAAGCGTATTTGAGTGATGAGAAACTAGATGAGCTTGGCATTGATCGAAATTCACTTGACTTTGAAGGGGTAGCAGATTCTATTGGAGAATCATTCAGTGATCTCTTTACAGCATTACTTATCTCGATCTTCCTTATTTATGTGATTCTGGTTGGTTTCTTCCGTTCATTCTTTGAGCCAATCATTATTCTCTTTGCCATCCCACTAGGACTGGTCGGTGTATTCTTTGCCGTTGCAGCAACAACGGGACAATTAGGATTCCTTGAATTACTCGGTGTTGTCGCCATGGCAGGTATTGTTGTAAATGTTACAATTCTTTTGCTCGATAATGCGAATCAGATGTTGCGAGCAGGACGTTCTCCTGCGGATGCGATTTCAACAGCCGTTGGATTAAGATTGAGGCCCATTGTGCTTACGCAGCTTACGGCATTTGGAAGTTTGATTCCGCTTGTCTATCTTTCTCCATTCTGGAAAGGGTTAGCAGCAGCGATTATCTTCGGGATTATATCGTCGGCACTTCTTGCTTTGGTTGTGGTACCAATTCTGTACCTCTGGGCACATAGCTTGCCAGATATGTTCGGAAAGATAATGCAAAAGATCCGATCTCGATTACCTCGACTTCGACGCACAAAATAAAAATAGCCCATTTGGGCTATTTTTAGTGATCGTCATCATCACCATGTTCTTCTTCATGATATTCTTCATTGTCGTCATGAATGTCTTTTTCATGTCCGTCTTCATCAGTATGCTCCTCCTCTTCATGATGATCATCTTCATTGTGGATCTCGCCAATACCATGCGAATGACCTTCTTCTCCTTCAGCAAGCGTATTTATTCCAACGATTGCAAGGACGCCAAGTACAATAAGTCCGGCTGCAACAATTGTTTTCTTCCCGCCTTTAAGAGAAGATGGAACAAGGTCCACGAGTACTGTATATAAAAACATTCCTGCCGCAACACCGAGAAGCGGTCCAATAATTCCCTCGGTAGAGATCAGAATATAGCCAAGAATGACACCAAGAAGAATAGTACTTGACGTGAAGAAATTCCACATAAGTGCTTTTTTGTTTGAAAATCCTGCGCTCTTCAGAACAAAGAATTCAGAAACTTCTTGAACAAATTCATGTACAAGAATTCCAAATGCGGTTGCGAGACCTAATTTGATATCTACGATAAAAGCAGGAACAAGGAGGGTCCCGTCTGCAATATTGTGAACAGAGTCTCCGACCAGAAGACGTCTTGCCCCTTTTGATGAATGTGAATCATCGCAGTGTTCATCACTATGATGGTGATGACCTTCTGGAAAAAGAAAGGAAATTCCCCAAACAATAATGGCACCAAGCGCAATATACGCTGTCGTGATATATGGATTTTCAATAAGATGTAGCGATTCTGAAATAAGGCCGAGTGCTACCACAAAGAAGACACCTGAAGAAAAACTCACTAAGTAAAACAAGTTTTTATTTAACCACGATCCGAATTGTTTCCAGGTAAAAACGATTCCGGTAAGTGAAATAAGCATGACGGCGAGAGCCGATAAAAGAGACAAAAATAATGCAATATTCATAGTATATTTATATAATGCAACTCTATTGCGTTTACAAATATTTGTCAAATTGATACAATCTTTTCATGAATAACAATCAAATAACCAGTCTTCTAAAAACGCATGGGTTACGAGTGACAAATAAACGAGTGAGTATCCTGGTAGCACTTGATCAAAGCAAGCGTCCGCTTTCTGTTATGCAATTACTTGAGGCTCTTCCTGCTATCGACCGCGTGACACTTTACAGGGCGCTTGATGCATTTACTGACCTTGGAATCACGCGTCAAATTGACTTCGGAGATCGTGCGAAATATTTTGAGCTTGATCGAGGAGATGATCATCATCATATTACTTGCCTTGAATGTCATGCGATTGAAGATGTAGATATCTGCTCGTCTTATAAACTTGCTGATGCAGCTGTAGCATCATCAAAAACATTCAAAAAGATACTTCAACATACATTGGAATTTCAAGGAATTTGTCGAAAGTGTTCCGTATAGTTCGGAACGGTTATCCAAAGAAGGGAAGTGAAAGAACCTCTTACAAAAGAGGTTCTTTTGTTTAGTGCTGAACCGCTGATTGTCTCGTTGGAAGTCCCATTTGTTCTCTTGCCCATCGTATTCCTGATCGATTACCAGCCAAATACTGACTCCGTGCAATTTCAAGAAAAAACACTTTGAGTTCACTGGCAGGGTCTTCTGGAATATGAAGCTTTGTCACGAGTTGTTCAAATCGATTCATGAGTTCGATATACCATTTTGCGCGAGCAAATTTTACGGCGTCTGTCATACTTATTGCGTTATTTTTGTTAAGAGATTTTTCGATCTTGCATACCAATAAAAGAGTGCAAGTGAGGTAAGTGATAAGAGGGCTATACCTCCCCAGGGACTACTTTCATTTTGTGCAACATCATTTACAATTCCAGCGATTGGTTGAACAGGGTCTTCCAAATAGTCAATATCGGATTCATGACGAGGATAAATATATACTCCATCATTAATCGTTCGAATAATTCCTGTCACTTTTATGCGTGTGGTCGGTATATTACTCCAGGAAATACCGGTATTTGCATGTGCAACAATTATGACTGATCCGGTATCGTCTTTTAAGGTTAATTTGTCTCCATCACGTCCTTCAACGGCACCGGTAATTGTTACGAGTTCACCCTCTTTTTTACTGAGAGCTTCTTCCACGACCAGTTCTTGCGAAGGAAGTTCTTTTTGAGATGTGAAGGTAATTTGATCTGGACCAGATAATTTAATTCTTGGTTCGCCGCGTGCGGAAGAAAGAATTCCATGTACGGAAATTTCATCTCCAAGTGTTAGTTCTGGCCAATCGGCGCTATGCATATAGAGCTGTATGCCATTTATGAATGCGATTTGTTTTCCAAAAGTTCCTGGTAATGCGGTAATGAAACCGGTTTTCGTTACGAGGTCAGTGATGCCGGAAGAAGACGCATCTTCTTTTGCCTCTTTTTTCTGTTCCGTTATTTCTTCCTGTACAGGATCTGTGATTGTTTCTGCATCTAGTTGCAAGGTTTTGTCTTGTGCTTTGGGTGATTCTTCAGATTGAATAACCCCTGATGAGTACGTAGATTCATCTACCTCTTGAAATGTAAGAACAGAATTTTCTGCTTCCGGACTTGGTATGTCGTATTCATGCCAAACACCTTCTGCTATGCCCATGCTCACACCTTTTCCAGGTGCAGGAACTTCATCATTTCCATAGGCAATAATGTCAATCAAATTTCCTTCAGCATCACGAAGTATTATGGAATCGCCGGTATTATTTAGCTGCGCTTTTATGGCATCGATCACTAAATATTGACCAGGGTCTAAATTCCCATCAAGCACTGTTTGCTTTTCTGTATTATCTTCAATGGACCAGTTCACAAGCGAGATTTGTTTATCAGTCGCATTATAAATCTCGACCCATTCTGGTCCATCGCTCGGAGCGCTCATAAATTCTGTAATTTTGACATCTCCTAGCTGTCCGGTCGAAGGAGGGGATGCTATTTTTTCTGTCTCTACGGACTCTAAAATTTCTATTGTTTCAGAATCAGGTGTGACCGAATTATGCACTTCTTCCTCAATCATATTTTTTAATGATTCTGGCATTGAGGTTTCTGCTATGGCTTCGGTGCTGAGCTCTTGATTGCCTTCTGCATCGGAGCTTCGTGAGAAAACCCACCCGCCATGATCCAAGCTTTCGCCATTTGTTGTAGGTAAGATGATCCATTCGCCGGAATTGGCGATGGATTCGGGGATGGTGACTTCAAGGACGAAGACATTGAGCGGCGGTTCGGCGGCAAATGATGCCGTCGGTGTAATGCATAGTCCGAATCCCATAATGAATAGGAATACATATAAATATTTCATAGATATATTTTGTTTTTAAGGTTCGGTGGCGCCAACCAAGACAACAAAAAACTCCCAGCTCATAATGAGTGGGAGTTTATGTTGATATTTCTATTACATCAGTGTTACTCGGAGAGGTCAATTGCCGTTGTGGATTCGTCTTCACATGCTACCGGGAAGTCGCTGCTTGTG
>CAYWYQ010000021.1:0-13766 GCA_964462325.1 uncultured Gammaproteobacteria bacterium
CCTAGCTTGTTATTTTACTCGCAGACGTTGTTATGGGTCCCGACAATCTTCATCACCGTACCTTCCAGTACGATTCTTCGATTGCCACCCATGCCTTGCCTGCAAGCAAAATTCCTACGTTTTATTAATCGGATCATTTCCTAGCTTGTTATTTTACTCGCAGACTTTGTTATGGGTCCCGTCAATCACCTTGAGCTTATTTTTAAACTCAACCTCCACATTCTCTAAAAAAACCTACCGCACAACCATGTGCAGACTGATGCTATTTTATCACAGTTTTTCCTAAAAACCAATCAGAATTGGGGGCAAATATGGTACAATGTCGCCATGGATCCGAGCGAGAGCTATCTTAAATCTTCCTATCAAGACATTGATAAGGAATTCGAAAGACAAGTAAAATTAACGGAGGCGGTCCCACGTGCTCGAAAACTTTTTTATTATATTTGGTTCGCGATCGATGTCGTATTATTTCTCTTATTTGCCTCGGTCATTCTTTGGTATGTGTCAACAGGGATTTTTTCCGAAAAACGTACCGTGGCAAGGATTGGGTTGAATGCCGATGTGCATCATGAATTATCTGCAGAGAATCAGGCGTCACCGCTCGTAACAAGTGATACAAAGGTGTTTTCTGAATCAGGTGTGCATGATTTTTATGCAGAAATAGAGAATGCGAATGAACAATGGTACGCAGAATTTCGATACTATTTCAAAACACCGGACTTTGAATCAGATTTTTCTCGAGCGATTGTATTACCAGGAAAAAAACAGCCTCTGATTTCGTTTTCTCAAGATTTTGAAGGGGGAATACGAAATGCGGAATTGATAATCGAGGATATAAAATGGCATCGTATTACCGCGCATACTATTTCGGATATTGATTTTTGGATTCAAGACCATGAGAATTTTGCTGTAGAAAATATTACGCATGGAACAGGGGCGGATATTGGTGGTCGTCCACTTATTACCACCTCTTTTTCTATAAAAAATAACTCATCCTATTCTTATTGGGATGCAGATTTCTATATTATTTTGCAAAGAGGAAATATTGTAACAGGCGTGAATACGGTCCGCTTGGCAGGGTTTGAATCTGGCGAATCAAGAGAGGTGACGGTAAATTGGTTCAGGGGAGCTCAGACAAATGCTACCGTGTCTATTATTCCGAATATCAACTTTTTCGATGATGAGGTATATATGCCACATGCAGAAAACGCTGGAGTAGAGATTATTGATCTACTGTAATCGTTTTTTTGAAAAATAGACAATTGACGAAGTGCTGCGATAAGATACAAATCCATGTTACAGATTTTTTGGCGCAGACTTGTAAAATTGGATTGGCTGCTTATACTTGCGGTCTTTATTTTGTTTACATTTGGAATCTCGGCAATTTATTCTGTTGAGCTCTCTCATGAAACGGCTCGTTTTGTGTTCTTACGAAAGCAGATCATTGCACTGTGCATTGGTCTTGTAGCCTCTATTTTTGTCGTGAACATGCATTATGTGCAATGGCGAAACCTGGGGAGGTTTTTGTATATTTTTGGAGTAATACTTCTTGTTCTTGTACTCATTTTTGGAACAAATGTTCGAGGTACGACTGGATGGTTTGTATTTGGAGCTTTTTCATTTCAGCCTGTTGAATTTATGAAATTGGCGCTCGCAGTGCAATTAGCGCGCTACTTTTCAGATCACGCAAGAAAGAAAATTAGATGGAGAGAGATATTCATTAGTGGCTTTATGACGATGGTGCCAACAATTCTTACGATTCTTCAGCCAGATTTGGGAAGTGCCACGCTTCTTATTGGACTCTGGATCGTGACACTTTTATTCGTTGGAATACGAGCGAAACATGTTGCTGTGTTTGGCGCGATGTCATTTTTGCTTACAATTTTTTCGTGGTTATTTGTCCTCAGAGATTATCAGAAGGATCGCATAGCCGTATTCCTTAATCCTTCTCTTGATCCGCTTGGGGCAGGGTACAATGTCACACAAGCGAAGATCGCGATCGGATCTGGTCAGTGGTATGGGCGAGGTCTTGGATTTGGATCACAGTCACAGTTACGCTTTTTACCGGAAAGTCAAACGGACTTTGTCTTTGCAGTGATTGCGGAAGAACTTGGATTTTTTGGAGCGATGATGATATTTGCTGCAATGATATTGCTATTCTGGCGCATAATACATATTGCCTATAATACGAGGGATCCTTTTGCAAGTTATTTATGTGTTACCATTTTCTCCTTATTTTTTGTTCAAATGTTTTTAAATATTGGGGTGAATTTATCACTCATTCCAGCAACGGGTGTAGCACTCCCATTCGTGAGCTATGGTGGATCATCGCTCCTTATTTCTGTCATTCTCATAGCGATACTTCAATCGGTTGTTGTTAGGAGACATCCTCTTGACATGGGAGGAAAATCTGACATGGTATACTTGAATTAAGGAATGAGCACCTATAAATATTATGACAATACAGGAAAGTGATGGGCTTAAATATGTTTCTCATTGCACGAGGTGCATGACACTCTTTTCAAAAGAGGATATGCAATGCGTTGAAAAGAAAGATGAGAAAACAATCCTACATGTATCATGTTCTGTTTGTAGGCAGAATATGATCATTTCATTCATCAAAAAAGAGGGGAGCGTGTTATGCGCTGGTACGGTGACGGACCTCTCCTACAAGAATGCTTGCGATGTATTATCTGCAGAAAAGGTGTCTGTTGATGACGTTCTGTTGATACATGAAGCACTTGAACTTGACAATTTTATGAAAATCGGGTGAAATACGCCCGAAATTACATATGGAAACTATTACTCTTTCAGCAAATATTCGAGAACAAATGGGGCGTAAAACTGATGCGCTTCGATCAGAAGGTGTTATCCCTGCCGTTGTGTATGGGCTAGACGTAGAACCTAAAAACATCCAATTAGCACGTAATGCTTTTGACCGCGTATTAAAAACCGCAGGAGAAAGTACCGTGATTGAACTTGATGTAGACGGGAATAAAGAAAATGTTCTTATTCAAGATGTACAACGAGATGCATTAACAGAATTTACAAAGCATGTAGATTTTCGGCGTGTAGACATGAATACGAAAGTTGATGCGTCAATTTCTATTTCTGTTATTGGCGATGCCCCAGCTGTTACGGTACATGGCGGAACGCTGATGCAAACAATTGATGAGATCGATGTTCGAGCTCTTCCATCCGACCTCGTGAAAGAAGTAGAGGTGGATGCAGCAGGACTTGCGACATTTGATGACTCGCTTCATGTTTCAGATATTCAGATTCCAAATGGAATTGAAGTACTAACTGATATGGATCAGGTGATTGCGACCGTTGCTGCACCTCGTGTAAATGAAGAGCCAGTTGTGGCTGAAAGCGAGGAAGGAGAAACAACAGAAGAAAATGAAGAGGAGGAAGAAGAAACAAAAGAATAAAATAGATATCAGGAAATATATATCTGATATCAAAAAGAGAATCGAGCCAAAGAAATGGTTCGCTTCTTTTGTATCTACCGGAAAAAAGACAATAACTGATTTTTCAAAAGGAATTTTTTCTAAAGAGGTGATCATCTCCGTCATGACGGTGCTTATTGTGCTTGTCATTGTTCTCTTGAATGTTCTTGAATCTTCAAAAAGTCATCGAGAAGGACAGGGTGATGTAGAGAGATATGAAGAACGAGCAAGGCACCCACTCACAGGGCAGATAATTGAACAGGAATTAGATACGTTACCTCGTGTATTTAGCATCATGGTAGAGAATGCAGCTGATGCGTGGCCTCTTGTTGGTTTAGACGAAGCCTTCTTGGTTATCGAGGCTCCAGTCGAAGGAAATATACCGCGATTCATCAGTTTCTATTCAGAGGAAGATACAACGAGGAAGATTGGCCCAGTGAGGAGTGCTCGCCCATATTACTTAGATTGGGCCACAGAATTTGATGCACTCTATGCACATGTCGGTGGGTCGCCGGAAGCACTCGATCTTATTGCTCATTCTGATATTCGTGATGTAAATCAGTTTTTCAATGGAGATACTTTTTATCGGCAAAACGGTAATCGTTTCGCTCCGCATAATGTCTATACATTTATAGATCGTTTATTGGATGCTTGGGATGCGAAGGAATTTTCCGAACCGGATTACGATATGTGGAAATTTGCTGACGGGGAAGTTGTTGGTAATACATCAATTCACCTTGATTGGATGGACGGTGTAACGTATGACGTGGAATGGAATTTTGACGAATCGGAAAATGTATATGAGCGCTATCAGGGGCGTAGTCCGATGAAAATGGAGGATGGAGAGGGGATTTTTTCAGATAATGTAATCGTGATAGCAACGGATATTCGTACAATCGATAATGAAGGGAGGAAAGAGTTAAGAACAATTGGTGAAGGGGATATGTTATTGGCGCAGAATGGAGAGGTGATACTTGGAACATGGAAAAAGGAGTCGGCAGATAGTCGTTTAAATTTTTATAATCATGAAGGTGAAGAGGTAGTGATGAATGCTGGTAAGACATGGATAGAGGTGGTAGGGAGCTTAAGTCAAACAGAGATTATCAAATAATTACTCCGCTTGAAGACGGGCGTATTTTTACTTAATTAATCACATCATACTCGCTGCACGTTCCAAAATCGAGGTTCAACCTCGGAAACAGGAGGTTCAATCTCGAGGTTGAACCTCCTGTGGATAAGCAGGTCCGACCTTGAGGTCGGGCCTTGGTTAGCGGTGATTTATAGCATGATCTTATTGTGCAAAAAGCTTATTCTTGATACCTTTTATCGAGGAGGTGAACATGAAGGGCTGTTTTTTGTTCGATAGAATACATGACAGATATGTCGATATCATCTTTGTCGTATTGGCCGCCTTTTATTGTGCCGAAGTGGCTGGTTATTGGAATTACCTTGTGATACCAATCGTATATTTTATTCGGTACAGTATGGATACTTATTTGTCTGATTGGGTAGAAGTGGATGCGATTCATCAGGAGGATGATTCTTTGCTGTGATCGAGCTCTAAGCGAGCTTTATCTCCTACCTATATTTGACCGTTCGAAATATACAAACTATCTTTCAATAAGGGGGTGAAAATGCATATCGTTCCGTTGGCGCTGGCTCACATCGCTTTGTTCCTGTTTATCATGTATGGATTTGGAGAATTTCAAGAAGCGATGTTTCATGCCGAAGAAATGCATGTGGTCGCATGGATGCTACTCATCATGTTCGCCTATATCGCAAGTGGTGAGATCTACTATCATTTTCGAAAGTACTATCGTTTTGTGAGCCTGCAAGAACAACGGAAGAAAGCGAGAGGGCAAGTAAGTACTTCGGCGGTTACAGAAGTGCATTCTACGACACATGCATCTGGATTCACTCTGCACTCGACATCTGTCCGAATATCGGACGAGGATGATGTGGGAGCGTAATCGAGCTCTAATGCTCGATTTTTATTCCCCGACAAAACCACGGCTGTAAGGCCGTGAGTTTCCGCTGTATCCCCGTCGTCATTCCCGCCCTGAATCAAGTTCAGGATAAACTACAGCTGGAATCTATCACTTGTCGAAGTACAAGGGATACCGGATCAAGTCCGGCATGACAAAGAATATTTGACGACGGACAAGCTACGCTTGAATTCTAAGATACCACAGCCGTCAGGCCGTGGAGTCTCATTTTACAAAAACGTATTTTACCTGAAAGATCATACAAAAACTGAACAGGGGAATTTGAAAAATATTCAGAAATCATTTGTTGTAATATTCTTTTTTGTCGAGGGTCAATTTCAAGTAGTAGATCAATATGTTTTGGAAAGAGATTTTGGTTCTCTGAAATCTGCTGAAGTAATCTTCTGTAATGCGAAAGGCCGTCATCACCAGAAGTGAGTGCTGTCTTTGGTTCATAATTCTTAACATCTGGATCTAGTTCTGACCAATCAGATTCGGGTAAATAAGGAAGATTAGCAACGATAACTGCATGCGGCTCTCGTGACAAATTAATATGTAAATCAAGAAAAGGGGAGAGGAGATCTCCTTGTTTGAATGCAATCAAATGTCCGACATGCAATGATCCCGCATTTTTTTCTGCGACAGATAGTGCATCTCTGCTTATATCGGTTGCGATGACTTGTGTTTGTAATTCTGCAGCAAGAGTAATAGCAATTGCTCCTGAACCGGTTCCAATATCAAAAAAGACAGAACGCGGTTGTGCGAGTTCTTGCACAATTTCAATAAGTGTTTCGGTTTCTGGCCGAGGGATGAGTGTGTGCTTATTTACAAAAAACTTTCTTCCAAAAAACTCCTGCTTCCCAAGAATATAAGCGACGGGCATGTGTTGTTTTCTTTTTTCGATGAACGAGATGAATTGGTCAGAAATACGTATCTGAAGAGGGTCGTTTATATGACTAATAAGATAGCTTGTAGGTTTTTGTAATGCAGCAGAAAGAAGTACTTGCGTATCAAGTTTTGGATTGTGGATCGCATGTATTTTATCTTTTTGCGTACTCTTGAGCTCTGATTCCCCCCAATTCAGCGCCTCTAAAATGGTCATATTTCTTCACTTGCAAGCTTGAGTTCTGCAACGATATGTCCAACATCACCGTCGAGTGTTTGTGGAATATTGTGCCATGTTTTCTTTATGCGGTGATCAGTGATGCGATCTTGAGGAAAGTTGTATGTTCGAATTTTCTCACTTCGTTCTCCAGTACCGATTTGACTACGTCGTTCTGCACTTTCTGCCGCTCTCTTTTTTTCTTCCTCATAAGCAAAAACACGAGCTCGAATAATTTCGAGAGCCTTGTCTTTATTTTGATGCTGCGACCGTTCTTGTTGTGAATACACCATGATTCCGGTTGGAATATGCGTAATTCTAATTGCGGAGTTTGTGGTATTCACCGACTGTCCACCAGCGCCCGTTGATGTGGTTGCCTCAATTTTCAAATCATTCATATCCAAGTGAAAATCTTCTTTTTCAATTTTAGGAAAGACAGCGACGGTAGCGGTTGATGTGTGTATGCGCCCTTGTTTTTCTGTTGATGGAACACGCTGTACGCGATGGACGCCAGATTCAAATTTCATTTCCCCATATGCTCCATCACCAACAAGCTCAAAGATGACTTCTTTTAATCCGCCTATATCATTTGAGCTTTCAGAAATAAGTACTGTTTTTCTCCCTTGTTTTTCACCATACCTGCTGTACATACGGAATAAGTCGGCCGCAAAAAGTGCCGCTTCATCCCCACCGGTTCCTGCGCGAATTTCAATAATGGCATCGTGATTATCAAGAGGGTCCGGCGGAATAAGTGCGAGCTTTAACTCGAGCTCTATTTCTGGAATCTTTTCCGATAATTCATCGATCTCGCTTTGTATGAAGTCTCGCATTTCTTCTTCCTCTGCTTCCGTGAGAGATGTTTTTGCATTTGCAAGATGTTTCGTGGTCATTTCAAGGGACTCTCCAATAGAAAGAATATGACGAACTCTTTGAAATTCTCGATTTACTTCTATAAGTTTTTTCTGATTCGATATGGTTGCTGGATCCATCAGCTCTTGTTCGAGTGAATGCAAGCGTTTTCGATAATCATCTATATGTTTTGAGTAATCCATAATACCTTTTTATTTTATCAAATATAAAAACACCCTGCTTGGAGTGCTTTTATAGAAGAGCTATTTTTCCATTTCTGCTTTTTCTGCCGCCTCTCGCTTGTCTTGCTTTGCCTTTGCGCGAGCTGCTTTCTTTTCCAGCTTTGCTTTATGGTCAAGAACGGCTTCGTTCTTCTGTGTTGCGCGTTTTTCGAATTTCTCTACTCGACGAGCTGTATCAACGATTTTCTGCTTACCTGTGTAAAATGGGTGACAATTTGAACAAAGCTCGATCGAGATTTTTTCATCTACTGATCCAGCGGCAAATGTCGCTCCGCATGCGCAGGTAACCGTTGCATTTGTATGATAAGTTGGGTGAATGTCTGCCTTCATATAGGTTAAAAGTGCCCGAATCGTAGCATGACATGCAAAACATGTCAATCGTTTATATGCCTATGTTACAATTTAGTCATCATGGGGGACATACACTCTCAACATAAGCAAAATACACGAATGCGTCACATAATGTATGTGATGGTATTTCTATTTGGAATATGGGTGATTTGTTTCTATGCATTCTTATTACAATTTCAGATCATTTTACCCATTCTAGGTACAATAATGGTTCTATTTGGTCTTTGGAAACCACAATGGCTATTAGGAATGCTCCTTTTACTGATTCCGTTCACTCCATTTCTTGATTATCTATCACCTCAAACAGATGTTCTATTGCTTGCCACAGTATCGGTTACACTTATCATCTCAGTTCTTTTTAGGTATTTTGCAGGGGTAATAGACTGGAAATGGGGGAGTGCTGATATTTTTCTGTCATGTGCATTACTTGCTTTGATTGCCGTGCAGTTGATGTATCCTACGAATGATACATTGCCCATCATTTCTCTTGTATTGATACTGATTACGGTAAAACAAGTAGAAATAACAAAAAAGTGGGAGCGAGTGGTTATGAGAGGGCTTTTCTGTATAGCGGTATTGCAAATAGCAATAGGGTTTATTCAACTGATGCCATTTATAAATAGTGGAACAGCATTGATGAATGAAACAGCTCCATTTCTATGGAATGCATCCATACGTCCGTCGGGAACATTTTTGCACTATATACCGTTTTCATTATTCTTAGGATGGTTTTGTTTGACGGGATTATATTCTCTCGAGAAAACAAAGAGCTTTAGTGGGGCATGGAATGCGGCACTTGCTATACTCATCGTAATTGCAATGACGGAAATGCTCTTTACGTATACGAGCCCTGTTTGGCTCGGGTATGTACTTGGAATAAGTTCCCTATTTTTATTACGTCATTTATCATTGTCTAAATACGAAATCCTCTCAATCATTCTGATGATTTCATTCATTCCGTTACTCATTTTCGGTGATGGGCATTTTGTTCTCTTTTTATTCATATATCCGGTTTATACGCTCGGAATGGCAGTGAAGCACTAATGAGTTCAACCTGTGGATAAGTGCAATACTCTGCTAAAATAAGCAGAGTTTCTCACGTTTTTGTCTTAAAATAGGTATTGACAGGTGAAGGAGGTGTTGCTACGGTCGCCTCTTCATAGAATACATATGAATATTTCCCTATTACTAGCAACAAAAAACGATTATTACAAAAGCCAAATTTCTATTCTAGCGCAAGAATATGCGGCGGATGAGTACTCTGTTCAAATCATTGACCCTACAAGGAGAAAAAGCGCAGTTGAGGATGGTGTTACACATTTTGCCGGAATGCGTGGATTGATGAGAGCTATATTCTCGAAAGATGTAGATATTCTACATGTATTTGGATTGAGGCTTGGTTGGTTTTTAAGAGTTCTTTCCTTTATAAGGCCAAATGTTCGTATTGTGGTAACAGCTGATGATTTGTACGACGCTTCTGGTAAGGGAGGAGTCTTTGATGTATTTAATCGAAAGCATACATTAAGGAAAGCGCATGCATTGACGACCTCGCATGTATCTATTTTATCTCGATTGAAGGAGTTGGGGTATATCGGAAGTCTTATCAACAGAATATCAAGACCAAAAAGATTTGCAGTAGATAGCGTATTGCTGCGTGCATATGGACTACGGCCAACACGATTTTTTCTTGCATATATTGACCCGGAAGATCAGGCGGCATTATCTACGCTGAAGAGCGCATGGAAAACAATACCTTCAGGGATTCGAAAGGATTATAAGCTTGCAGTATTACATACAAATAATATAAGTGGAGCTCAGCTTTCGGAAGAGGGGGATATGGTGCTGCTCGGCTATCAGCAACGAGAGGTGATAGACGCATTGCATGCAGGTACATCTGCAACCATAATCCCAGATTGGAGTATGGAGATGGATGCGATTGCGCTTACAGCAAAGTCGTACGGTAATTTAGTGATTCGAACCTGTGCAGGATCGGAAGATGAAGTTGATGCATTTTCCCTTGCATTTGAAAAAGGTGAGAATGAAGTATTGGCAGAACTCATGCTGCGAGTGATGGAAGAGTCTGCGATTGTTTCTCTTGCCGGACATGATGCTCGTTCATATGTTGAGCGTTTCCATCATCCTCATGTCGTGGCAGAGAAATATGAGCGATTATACGATCAATTGCTGATAGATTTTCACGGCGAAGTCATAACGAGAATGTAAGCAAAAAGAGCCTGAGTAGGGCTCTTTTTACTTACAGTATGCACAGGAGGTTCAACCTCGAGGTTGTGGAGGGTCAAGAATTCGACCTATATTTCATACCTATCACAGACTTATCTCAAGGTCCGACCTTGAGGTCGGACCTTCTTATACACAGGAGGTTGAACCTCGGATTGGGGAGGTTGAACCTCGGACGGGGGGGAGGCTGTCCGCAACGGGTGTTCATTGAACAGAAGGTCTATCCCGCGTCCTCATCCTTTTTTATGCGTTTTGGATTTGGGGAGAAGGGGGTGTTTTTTATTCTCCATTGCTCAACGAATTGCCCAATGCCTGCTCGGTCTCGTTTATTGCGTACGGTTGTCGTTGATTGTGACCATTTCAAAAGAGACTCAAAATCAATTTTATATCGGCCGTGTACTACGATATAATGCACCTCATTATTAGAAATAGCACGTCGGATTGTTCTTGTACTGACGCCGAATATTTTTGCAGCTTCAGAAACAGAGAGGCGAATGATGTTTTGTAGAGACATAGGTGAGTATTGTTTTAAGAGGTGTTAAAGAAAATTCTAACCATTTAAGTGTCGATCGTCACTTAAATGCGGAAGTTGTCCACAGAAAACAACTCCATGTGATTGTATGAGCAGATGTCTACTCTAGCGTAGACAAAAATACAGCTTTCGTCAAAACTTTAAAAATACCGCTTGTAAAACTTGGCTAATTTAAGTAATTTGAAAATCTAGAAATGGAGGGTGTAATGAATTGATTAAAATTACGACATAACTATTGTCCATGCGTAGGCAGAAATTCTTGCTATTCCGTGTCTATCGTTTTCAGGATGCAAAATCGTACGGAGAATTGTACGATCACTATTATCCTCGAATTCGTAGACATATTACATTCAAGCTTCCAAGCCTCGATGACGTGGACGAACTTACGGCTGATGTATTCTTGCGTGGCTGGGAATATGCAACATCAAGTCGAGTTGAAAACGCGAATGCACTTTTTTTCAAAATAGCTCGAAACTTAATTGCAGATTTCTATCGAGCAAGAAAGGTAACGGAGCCGATGACGGAAGCGGAAAATGTTGCTTCAGGAAAGGAGCTATTAGAAGAATTAATGGTCGAAGAAGAGCATAAAGTATTGCTGAGAAATATGAATGTTCTCAGAGAGGAATATAAAGATGTACTTGTCATGCGGTATCTCGATCAGATGAGTGTGAGGGAAATCGGAGAGGCACTTGATAAGGCTCCGAATAATGTACGCGTTCTAATTCATAGGGCAAAAAAAGCCCTCAAGGAAATTAGTCGATAGTATGTCAAAAGACATCGTGAGACAATTGAAGAAATTAAGGACAAGCGTGAATGCTGGTTATGCTTCGAAAGAAGTGCAGCAGCAGGGACGCGAAAGCCTTATGCAGGCCATTGCACATCAGCAGGGGCAAGTTGAAACATCCTCGTTTATAGAACGAGTGTCATTTGTTCGATTTGCCTTTGCTGATTTTGTTTCTACGCCCGTAACGGCATTTGCTTCAATAGCCCTTCTATTAATAGGAGGTATGACGACGGTGAGCGCTGCATCAAATAGTTTGCCGGGCGATGCGCTCTATGGAGTAAAACTCGCAACAGAACGTGCACAACTCCAATTGGTATCTTCAGATAGGCGAGCGGTCCTTCATACGGAATTTGCCGAACGTCGATTCAAGGAATACCTTGCACTTACCGATGAAGGAAAGAATGCACAGGCGGGACTTGCGCTTGAGGCATATAAAACCCAAGTAGAACAAGCAACGGGAGAATTGATGCGATTGCAAGAAACGGATGAAATGGAGGCAGCAAGCGTTGCAAATGCTCTTGATCAGAAGCTGGTAGGTCTTGATGACGCCTTGAAAGACGCAGATGCATCAAATGATTCAAATGATTTAATGGAGGCGCAAGAAACAATAGAGACGGCGGCGGAGTCAGTTGTGAATGTTGCCGTAGAAATTCACGAAGCAACACCGGTACCAAGTAGCGAAACAGAAGTTAGTCAACTCTTCAAGAATCAATTGATTGCCCTTGAAGAAAGAAAAACATTCAATATTGGACGTATCAGCGTGATTGAATCTATTGCACTTGAACGTGATTTACTCGATAAGGCAGATATACGAAAATTGGAAAATACACTTGAAAAGGCTACGGAACAGGTGAGTGAGGCGAGAAGATTGGCGGCAGCAGGTGGATATAGAGCAGCATTCGGCATATTACGCGAAATAGATGAATTGATTCTTGGCGCGGAATCAATCCTGGCAGAAACAGAAGCGCAAATCATCTTTGAGGACGAGGCAGCTCTCGCAGAAGAAGCGGAAGCGGTATCTGAAACGGATCAACAAGATCCAGCATCATCCCCCGATGATGAATCATAGAACAGCATGACATTTTATCTGCTAGAGAGAATGCTTCTCCGTGTGCAGTGCCGTAAAGTGGGTTTACGGCTTTGCCATGGAGATACATATGTATCTCCGTCATTCTAAATTAGAACCTGTCCGGGATTCCGGACATCTTCTATACCGTGCAAACTAAGGTCGAGGCCAATAGGTCGTTTGTACGCTTAATCTTAAACTCAGAAAGGACTATATTCATTATGAATAACGTATTAATCGCACGACGCGCACTTTCAGCTGTTGTTGCTGTTGCTACCATTCTATGGGCGCTAGGAGCTGCTGCTTTCGCAGTACCAACTATCGCAAGCGCAGCTGACGCTGGTGACCTTGTACGAAGTACTTCACTTTCAACAGTGTACTTTGTTGGTTACGACGGTGCTCGTTATGCATTCCCTAATGAAAAGACTTACGACACTTGGTTCGATGGATTCAGTGGCGTAGAGACTATTTCAGATGCAGACGTTGCTGGCATGACTCTTGCTGGAAACGTTGTGTATCGACCAGGTTCACGTTGGATCAAAATCACTTCAGCTGCTGAAACATATGCGGTTGGACGTGATGGAATGATTCACTGGATCGAAACGGAACCTGTTGCTACCGACTATGCTGGAAGCGACTGGAACCAAAATATTGATGACGTAGCTGACTCACTTTTCACGGACTATTCAGAAGGTGTTTCACTCACAAGCGCAACTGCTTGGGATGGAGCTCTTTACATGGATGGTGCTGCTTACATGATCTCTTGGGATGGTGAAGCACGAGAAGTAACAGCAGCTGGTCGAAGTGCTAATGACCTTGAGTCAGGATTCTTCCTTGACGGAGATGGCATCGACGCAAGCGCACTTTCAAGCGGTACTGATGTAGACGGAGCTGATTGTAATATCAGTGACGCTTCTCAGACAGGTTGTACTGTAACTTCTACAGGTGGTGACGTAACTGTTTCTACTTCTTCAAGTACTGCAGCTGGAGTAACTGTTCCAGGTGGAGCAACTTCTGTTGAAGTATTCAGTTTCGACCTTACAGCTGGAAGCGATGCAGCAAATGTAAATGGAGTTACTCTTGATTACAACGGTATTGCTGCAACAGCTAATATTTCAAATGTATACCTTTATGAGGGTATGACTCGTTTGACTGAATCACGAAGTGT
>CAYWYQ010000022.1:0-13745 GCA_964462325.1 uncultured Gammaproteobacteria bacterium
CGGATGTGAACCTGTGGTTGGAATACACATGTTTCCGGACCTGGTCCTCCTTTATTTTCTACACAATTCACTGGATCACTTACAGAACATGCGGGTAAATTCGCGATCATAATAGCATCGCAGGTATACGTATGGTTATACGAGAAGTAATTTGCTTCGCATGATTCAGATGTCTTCCCCCACTCATCCCCTTGATTACAAATAATATCTTTTGTCCCCGCCTCCAATCCACGATGATTCTTGTAGAAATTATCTGGTGCATCTGAACCGCTCATCGAACGTCCATCCCCCCAATCAACGATTACTCGGCGAATCGGTAATTGATTCCTATCAGCCGCGGCAAAGAAATTCACATTTGCTCGACTAAACCCACCTTCAACTTCAATATCACCTGTATCTTGCCCATTCACCGTAATAAATCCTTCATTTTGTTCAACACAAGCATCACCAATACAATTCTGTAAATTCACCGACCACACCTTCGGCGGATTGCCTTCAATTTCACGCACATCCCAATTCTGATTTCCTGACACTGCATAGAATCGATCTGTAGGATCTATATCATTCACCACATCGTAATACCCAAGCGTTTCATTTGCATCTATTACTACCTCTTCACTCTGTGAGATAAATGGAATAACTGACAGCGGCTTAGCGAAAATTTGCGACAGCCTATCTACAAGCGTTCGCGTATTTTCTCCTGAGGCAAGCGTCAGATTACCGATCATATTGTCGATATCAACCAATTGCGTGAATCCACCGGGAGAGATGCCATAACGTAGGAATCCCATTCCTTCTGTTACACCTTCATTCCCAATATTTGGTTCATAGGCAGTTTCTTTTCCTGTCCAATCAAAACAGGTTTGTAAAGGAGTATCATTTTGATGAATGGTTCCATCATGAAGTGGATATGCATATGTCGGAAGACGCCCCCCTCCTGTTGTACCGAAATCATTTTTATTTATCCACTTATTATCACTTGGCTTACAAGATGGCAATTTCACCGGACTCGGATCATCACTGTTCAAAATATCAGATGGAGTTATTGTTGCACCAAATGGAGCATTCACCGTTTCTGATAGATATATTTCTCCAAGAAAGCCATTCAATCTGTAATCGGAATTTTCCCAAACTCTATTTGAAAATGAATAAGATTCAAAATCATCAGCATCAGCTGTTTGAACAATTTCCTGACAAGCTGGGTAATAACTAATATGATTAAAAGGATTTTGAGTTAAAACATCATATGAACCTGTATTATTGAGGTCATAACGTATATCACCGTCTGGATTGAGCCCCTGATTTCCCGTAAATGCCCTGATACCGAGAGGATCTCCTGATATTTCTATTCCAGAAATGGTACAGGTTAGATAATCGTCAACATAATCATCAAATTCTCTGTATTCTCGAACATAATAGAATTCCGTGTCTGGTGAACCGTGGTTCGTAGACCCCGAGCCATCTACTCCTTCTACAGGAGGCGTACAAACATCTCCATTATTTACATTCGACATTAGAGAAACACCCGTAAATACGGAATTTTTTGGTACACACATGAATGGACATACGTCTAGACCACGGTTCCATAAATCAAGTCCTGCAATACCACCGCTTTCTTCGATATTGAGAGTACCTCCTCTACTACACATATCAGCGATTCCTGGTACGGGATTATCTGCACGACCAACTAATGCCCAATAGCCTTCAGGACATTTTACAGTGTAGCGACACCATTCATTATTAATTTGATCTCCGATAATTATATCATCGCTGATGATTGCATTACTTGAGTCATCAACAGCTCTTATTGCAGAGCATCCAAGAAAACTTGAAACATCTGTATATGTTCTAATATCCGAACAATAATATGTATCCTCAAAGAATCCTGCTTCGATGAATTTTGCGAAGAGGTCTGTTTCACCGCGAATTTGATCCACTGGATACCAAGTTAGACATGCTCCCAAATCTGGATCTCCTTCTATATTGAGTCCTGTATCACGCTCTAAGCAGAATCCTTTCAATCCAAGAATCGTGTCTTCACGTGTAATTGGATTACAGGTTCCAAGACTTGCAGCGGTTATGTCTTGAGAATCGATTCCTCCTTGCTGCTCTTTACAACCATATTCTCCAGCGGCTCCCGTCAAACAAAGCGCGCCATCAAACTGACCTCCGGAACAAATTCCAAGGTCTCCCTTTGCATCGCTTATACTTGTATTATTTTCTTCAATCGCCTCCTTCACCTTCGCTTCCAATTCATCAAGCGTAGATTCACTGTCAATATATGTGCGAGTTCCAGCAGACGATTCAATCTTCTTATAACTACATTCACATGTCTCACCCGGCGCACATGTTGCAACACTCTCGAATCCCGAACGTACATTATACGGCACTGCATTTACATCTGGGCTCGTGGTCACACCTTCGCCGAATTGACTCCATTGATCTACAATTTCCTCGCCAAATGGTGCATCGATTTCCGGTTGCGCTCGGCAAATAGATGCCTCGTATTCCTCTTGCGCGGCGAATGGTTTATTATCTGGCGTCAAGACACAACTTTCGTTCAGACAACTTCCTAATCGATTTGCTTCCGAGAATGAACAGGTACCAACGCCGCATGTTCCATCTAATACATTATCTGCACCCCCATCACAATACTCACCCGTCGCGCTCTTACACACACCTGCAGATACATCACATGTTTCTCCAAGACCAGAACATTGCGCATCAGAAGTACATATATCGCCGCGCTCATAGCAGACTCCCGTCACACAGGAACCTGTCAGACACTGTGAATTATCTGAACATGCTGATCCATTATCTGAACAATACCCGACCGTACACGATCCAAAGTGTTCTACCCCTTCGCAAGATCCTGCATTATAGGCAAGGGCATAGTCTGGATCTGGATTTGTTCCGCAAACCTCACTTGAACTTGAAGCGCAATCAAGGTCCGTTGTACATGACGCTGGATTAAGTCCAGCCGGCTCACCATCTTTATGGCAAACATCCCCTATCTTCGAAATTTCAATCTGTGTCAGATGTTGCATTGGGAAGGTGTCTGGAATGGAATACCCTGAATAATCTTCTCCGTACCAAGAAACATCTCTTCCGGCGTATTGATTTTTATCAAGGAATACCGCAGAATCATTTAACTTCCATTTCTTACAGAATGTCGTATCTCCAGTCTGAGAATATTCTTCACAAAGTAATATATCTGAACAAACTTCACGGAATTGACCCAATCCTGGATCCCAAACTGGTTGAGAGTTTGAACAAGCAATCCATTCACTGCAAGTGCGGTCTCGATTTACTTTTACAATACGATTTGTATCGTTTTCTAATCGAGGAATGTCAGTCGTGCCTCCTACTAAATCAATATCCACTTCCGTCAGACAGCGACCTTCAATTTGATCACCCTTCAAACTGAGTTTTGGTGCGCAATCATTATTTGTAAAGCAAGACCCTCCAAATGTGTACACATCTGAAATTTCTTCTGCCGTTATTGGTAGACGATCAACAAAATTTGTTGCTGCCCCCGTCGCCCCAATATCATTCAATCTTGCTTCATCGTACACACAGACTTGCGCGCATAAATCAACAGACTGACCATTCGACATTTGTATTGTTGTGCGTGCAGAATCGTTCGAACAATCAATCGGATCTACCAAATCAAATGGTTGATCACCAAATAATTCATCTGCATGTGTACTTGCAACAACCGTTGCAGAAGCATTATATGCAAGGTTTGGATCACTTGTATCATTGAATAATGTACACCCCGCTGTTTGACTCACTTGTCCATTACACCTCTGAGAAGTCAGTAAACCACCCTCTTCTAGCTTGTTGTTATCAATAAATGTATAGGATTCAATGTCCGCATTTCCATAGAATTGATCTTCTGGGAAATCGAGTGGATCTTGGAATTCGCTGCAGCCATTATATTCAGGGCTACACATCCCTACCCATCCTTCATAATCATCATCCCCATTTCTCCACAGTCCAGACTCAACACCAGCAATAATATAATCTCCACTTGTAATTTCGCAGATGCCCTCAGATGTACCAAGACATGCCTCACCAGTACGACATTCAGCATCCTGACTACAAGCAGATCCGCTTATGCTACATGTACCAACCGTATCTCGACACTCCGCATCTGCCGTACAAGAAATAGCGGCATCATTACTACATGTACCTGTTCCATAGCAGAAATTATTTGTCCCTTCTACAAACCAACCGTCATACTGCTGTCCATTTACTGTAATATCATTCTTATATTCGCATCGCCGCGTTGTTGGATCTTTAAAGTAGTACTTACCGGCGTCTCCTGCGTCGAACTCTTCACAAGACACTTGATCAGATCCACATAATGTTGATTCGTACTGGTCTGGATCATTAATAAGGTGATCTGTACTCCATTCATCAACACGACTTTGGTCAGCAGAAAGTGCCGGAACACCAACTTCCATACAACCTGCTGATGCACTATTACAGCGATCAGCATCATCAACAATGGCATAGAATGGTGTGTCGCCAGAAACATATTGCGCTTCTGGACCGTAAGAAATATGGCTAAATTCAGCGCGCGCAAGTTCTGATTCTGGAATGAAGAAATCAAGATCAAATTGACAACTTGTTTCCCCTCTATTGATCTGACAGAGCCTTTGGCTATTGATGTCATATGCGACACCCGTATTCAATAGATAACAATCAATAGGATTTGACGCTGCAAGGCCATCTACTGTTGAACAGGTTGCTTGCCTTACTTCCGCATAGACATTGTCTGATTCCTGCGTGTCATAGTAACCGCGGCAACCAATGCTTGATTCGTCGCAAAGCCTGCTAAATGAACGTAATGCAAGTGTTGCCCCTGTTGGAACGGTGTATTCCTGACAACCTAAGTGATATTGTGGAGAAAATTGACCAACCGCATTTATATCACAACTTGCTGGTGTTACCCATGAATCACGGATAAGTGCTAAATTATCTTCTCCTTCGCGTAATACAACATTATCAATAAAGAAGAGTGACGTCGCAGATCCATCGAATACAAATATCGACCCGTCACCAAATGTCGGGAAATTCGTCGTATTCATATTCAGCGGACCAAATTCATACCGTTTCCATTCCGTATTCAATTCAATTTGTTGCCGAGTACCATTCACATCTGTATTAAAGTAGGCATCAATCGAAGGTGTCCCAGATGCATCTAGATCAAATCCGGCTTCCAAAACTCCTGTTCCCTTTGCCCAGAATGAAAGCGTATACGTTTTTCCAGTAAAGACACTATCATGCAATGTTCCGCAGTACTGTCTTCCTTCGATCACCGTACATTCCGTACCAAATGCCCCTGACGCTTGTGTGCATCCACCCTCAACATCACATGTAGCACCATTATTTCCAAAATAGGTCCAAACATCCTGACCGCCCTCACTTCGCAATGAATGACCATCGGTTGCAATAGATTCATTTGAATAGGTCACACCTGATGCTCCATCTGTATCCCATGCTACCAATGTTCCATCTTCGAATAGATCTTCAAATGCAAGACGAGAATTATTACTGCGTCCTCCTGTGTATGAACGACATCCATTTTCAGAAGCCTTACATTCATCACTTTCATCCGTGAATCCATAGTAATGACATTCACCGTTATTTATATTGTAAAACCCGCCAGACTCTGAACAGTTTAGTTGACGACCTACTGCATCCGCTCCGGCAACCGTTGTTTTACGATAGGTAGAACACTCTGCATTCACCGTTACTGTCTCAGACCATGTTCGATAGTGAATATCTCCGAGAACATCATAAAACTCTCGACAATCAGGATTTGAGAAAATGTCATCCCTTTCATCGCAGGATTCTACAATGCCATCAATGGCAAAATCTCCATTTGCATCATCATTACAGACGGCGCCCGATTCGCTTGCAAACCAATTTGTACAAGGAGCCGAGTGCGGATTACCATCAAATCCATTCAAATAACGTGCATCTCCTTCTGGAATATTTGATTCGATTAAATTCCATGTTTTCAGCTGATATCCCGTCACATCCGTTCCTTCCCATGTGTAATAAATCGCCGCTCCGTCACTATTTGTATTTGTCGCTGCCTGATCCGGCGTTACACATGCGCGAAGATAGGAATAATATTCCTTCTCTTCTGTGCTCAGATTTGTAAATTCATCACAACCAACGGCATCCTCACTACATGTTTCTGCCGAGTTTGGAATAAAGTAGAGCGGAAAATCTCCAGCAGGCTCATAGCGCGTCGGTTCTTGTTTGTAGGTATCATATCCAACACATTCATTCGGACAAAAATCATTTACTCCAACGATACCACTCACTGCAGGATCGCCACTTGTCGGAGTGTATAGCTGACACCCCACTTCTGACTCACTACATATTTGTGCATATGAAGCACATTCTGCAGGATCGCTCGCATCTCCTGTACATCCTAAATAATCTGGTGGCAATTTCACTACATCTGTCCCAGAAGCAGCTGCATATCCAAAGCTGAATGGTGTCATGGCACCATTTTGTTCTAATTGCACATCGTCAATAGCAATATTCGTTCCTATTAAAGCAATATTCCCGTATAAATTCGCAATATCTCCATCTAAAATAGGTGCTGTGAATATACATGAATACCTATTGTAATCTTCATTTGTTGCATCCACACTCCATACCATAACCAGTGAGTCACCCACGAATGCACAAGAGGTGTTTTCACCATCTTGTAAATCTAGTCCCGTAAACCCAAGCGTCTCTTCACCAAATTCTTCTGTTAAATTAATTGAAATCTCTCCATTCCCTGCTCCACCGATATTTGATTTCGCATACGCAGAAAGTGTGTAGGAATACCCAGATTCTAATGCAATACCAAATTGTTCAAGCGGGATATTTGCATCAGGTGTAAATGCATTTCCGCCACCGAAACCTTGATTACTCAAAAGTGAACCGGATTGACCAAGAGCAACCCATGCGTCAGGGCGCGTATTCTGTTCTTCATCATCCTCAAATCCTGGATTCTGAACATAATTGAGTGTCACGTTATTTCTTGTAATTATTTCGGAACACCCTCCTTCATTCGCTGAACATGTTTCGATATTTGCATTTGCAAAAAATCGGTCCTTATACGCAAATTCATCAGCATCAGCAAGCGTAATATTATTTACCGTCGGCCAGTCATATTCCGCTTCGTCATCCACTGTTTTATTTGTCGCATACCAAGAACAACCAACCGAATCCGGACCACAATCACCATAATCTACAGAATTTGTTAGATAGTCTACTTGATCACCGTCTCTTTCTCTAAAGGAAAGACAGCTCGCAAACTCCGTAGGACAAGCATCACCACGGAATCGCCAAACATTTTTTTCACGCACACAATACCCATATCCACCCAAACACTGGCCATCATCCCCTTCTGCAATACATGTTTGAATATCGACACATTCTTCCGCTCTATTTTCTGTACCTACTGCCGCTAATACCTGACCATAAGCAAGCGTCCGACACTGTGAATCTGGTGCCTTCAATATCCAATTCGGATCGATTAAGTGACAATATGGATGCTGATCATCTCTTTGACCGTCGGAATTACAGGAATGAAAATTCTCCATGACTTCTTCAAGCGTCACCTGCCCCTCACCAGATGATTCTGCTGCGATTTCCCATCCAACTGGGATAATGCGAGCTTTTCGCAACTTGAGAAGATTTGAATGACAGAATGCTTGCTTGTGACATGTTGGATCTTGATTGACTGTCGAATTTGACCCCACAAGAGCCCATTTGCCATTTACATACCCCTCATCAATAGCTTCAATAAGCGTCACTGGCGCTCCACCTTCTGCACGAGCAAGCGCTGAAACAAATCCTGTATCGATTGCACAAGAATAAATTCCTCGCGAACTGCGAAGCAATGTACCTGGACATGTAGCTAATTCAGACGTAAGACTATAGTTTGATGTGTCGAGCGGAGAAAATGAAACTAAATCTTTAAATAAATCCTCCGCATCGCGTTTCACAACACGATTTGGATCAAATGGATCAAATGTTACAGGATCAATATCTTCAAATAATCCCATATACAATTTTTGCATCAAGCCACCGAACAATGTTTGCACAAATGTCGCAGCAAAATTGATCCCAACACCAATAAGTGCATCTGTTCCTCCGGCAGCCACAAGTGCATTTGCCGTATCCGATCCAGTACTTTTTGCACTTTCAAGCGCTGAAGTTAATTCTTGCTGAACCAGTTGCGCTGGGTATTTTGTATAACCGGAAATTGGGTCTGTTAAATCCTGAAAACCACCGTCGATTAAATGCTGTAATTCTCCCAATTCCTGAATACGGCCAGCGCGTGCCTTTGTTTGTCCATAAATCCTAAGTGTTCCATAAAATTCATTGACATTATAGGAATTTGCCATATCAGACAAAATCTTTGCCGAGGCATCTGCATTTGGAAATTGTGCATGAATTGATGCTGTATAGCTTCCAAAATTCCTTGCAATTTCTGATCCGTTAAATTCATTGTCATTTTCAATATAGGGCGAGTATAGGAATTTCCTCGCAATTCCAGTTGCATCTGGATTGTCCGGATCAATTCCAAGGGCCATCATGTATTTTGACCCCGGAATCATTTCATCAAGTACATCAGATGTCAGGGTTGCGGATAGGTTCTCCCCGACCTCTGCCATTGTCTTCTTATTAAAAAGAGGGTGTTGCCCAGCCGCACCATTCGCAATCCATATTGCTGTCGATTTTGCTGTAAGTTGAGCAACATAATTTAACATATTGATTCCGATGGCCGTCAAAGCACCAACAAGGGCACCTTCTGTTTTATCCTGAATTTGTTCATTCGCAATTTTCGCAGCATCTCCGGCAACGACATCAGGATTCGTCGTCGTCCATTGGGCAAATGCCTGATGAGGAGTTCCTGCAAATAAAACCATCGCCATAAATAGAATGGCAAATAGTTTTTTTGTAAATGCTTGCATGTACTTCCTCATAGTCATTATGGTGTCACTTCTTCCTCTGTCACCGCGTTTTGCGTCGCCGTATTTTCTACCTCAGATTCTGCTAATAATTCAAAGTATCTTCCTAGCAATTCTTCATCCGTAAAGACTAGAATGTCTTCGGCCGATGCTCCCTGATCAATAAGAGCTTGCCTGATTTGATCTGCCGTTACACTGTTTGGATCGATAGGTGCTGTCGCAAAATCTAATTGGTCAACGGTCGGCACATTGAATACCGGGATTTCATCAATACGATCATTGGTTACATCTACAATCCCAACACTATTCTGTTTTTGAATATTGAGTTCTGGATTCGTTGAACTGATCGTTGGATCATTACCGCTCGCCAATTCTTCATTATCCAGAAATCCATCACCGTCTGTATCAGATAAATATGGACTGGTTCGGTAGACATACAATTCATCATAATCTGTAATACCGTCACCGTCTGTATCCTTCGTTTTTTGCTCCTCTGCTTCGATAGCTCGCTCCTGCGCCGTCGTGAGAAAAAGCGGACCTTCATAGGACAGGTCAAAAGGTTTATTCACATTACGTACAATGAACAAACTTCCAAGAATAAGTGTTATACCGCCGGTAATAGCAATAATAAGAAAACCGACACGCTCTTCTTGTGTAAGTTTCTTTTGTGTTCTTTTGATCACGATGCGTTGTGGCGCCGAGTCTTGCATCTTCACGTATTATAGCATGCATCAAGTTACGTGAGAGAGGATTCTTATTTACCCTGTAGACAACTGTGTAGTGTACGCCATTCTTCAATGCTCAACTCCTCTGCACGTGCATTTTTTCTCCCTAAAATCCCTTGTAAACATTCGTCAATTTTCTGAGCTGATTGCCCGAGATGAATGGATAGATTCTTACGAAGTAGTTTTCTTTTTGCTGCAAAGCCAGCATGAGCAATGCGCATTACTGCTTCGTTTTCTTCTGAAGAGTATTGCTTGTGTGGCGTTAATTTTAATAAGATCGAATCGACATTCGGTGGCGGTGAAAAAGCCCCGCGACCAACGGTACTGATCTTCTCTACCTTCGCATAAAGCTGCGTAGCAATCGTGAGTAAGCTCATTCCATTTCTCCCAAGCATTCGCTCTCCTTGCTCTTTCTGTACCATAATCACCATCTCTTTCGGTCCTTGTTTTACAATGTTCATTACAATTGCAGCAGCAGCATTGTAAGGTAAATTACTCACAAATGACCAATCTTTATACGGGATTTGTACACTTGCTCCATCAGCATGTAGAATCTCTGCTCGAAGAAAACGCTGCTTAAGATTTGGAATTAATCGAGCATCAGCCTCAATGAGTAATAATCTTTTTGGTGATTTTTTCGCAATAATTATTTCAGTGATTGCTCCATCTCCCGGTCCGATTTCTACGATTGTTCGTGCAGATGAGATTGTATCCACCATTTTGTTAATCACACCTTTTTCATGTAAAAAATGCTGGCCAAATGATTTGCGTTTCGGAATGGTCATATGGGGACAGTATACCTTAGTGTAACTTCACAAATAGAACAGCATTCTCTTATTCGCTTCAAGGTCCGACCTCGTAATGCTCCGACATAGTTCGCGCAGAACGACAGCGGATCACCTTCCGATTCAAGGTCCGACCTCTCGCTTGATGTACGGACCTTTCGAATCGAGGTTGAACCTCGAAGTTGAGCGAAGTTAGAGGTTGAACCTCCAAAGTTAGAGGTTGAACCTCGTATATGTGTTTTTTTTACAAATCATCAATAAATACAATGTATGAGTCATTTCTCACTACACGAGGTTGAACCTCCATTGCACGAGGTTGAACCTCGAGGTTCAACCTCGGTTCACAACCTCGGTTCAGTAAAAATGGTTAAACCTTTATACGATGACGCAGGCGTACTAGAACGTATGATTCGATTTAAGGTCCGACCTCTCGCCTAAGGTACAGACCTTTCAAGAGCGCCGATAGACAAGCGGAACTGTCCGCGTAGAAAACGGGATGTTATTTCAATGAAGATTAAGAAAATACCGCAGGTGTACTAGAAAGTACATTGAGGATATTTTCGAAAATCTGAGTTGAAAGAGCGCCCGTTTTCAAGCGGACTAAAAGATAATTTTTCCGAAGCGAATAACTTCTATATTCTCCCCCAAAAACCGCGCCATCGTTGACGCTGGATTTTCAGGTAAATCCCCTCCGTCAACAATGATATCTGGTTGCAAATCTTCTTCCTCGAACTGCTTTATCACATTCAAGGCTGAATAAGTAGATCCATCTCCAGAAATATTTGCGCTCGTCGCCACAAGCGGTTTCTTAAACGTTTTCATAAGCTCCATTATGAATGGATGAGAAGAAACACGGACCGCCTGCATACCACCCTTTGTACACCATGTTGAAATTGGCGAATCATCGCGTACCTCTGCCACAATATTCAAGGGGCCTGGCCAGTATTTTTCTATAAGCATCTCTGCCTTTGGAGGTACAATAATATACTTATCAATCGATTCGATTGATGGTAATAAGACCGGAAGCCCCTTATTCGCTTCTCTCTGCTTTGTTTCAATCACACGCTCAACGGTCTTGCTATTCGTTGCATCACAACCAATCCCATATGATGTCTCTGTTGGAAATACAATAACAGCACCTTGTTCAAGTGCATCGACAATTTCCTGTATTTGATGAGCTTCTACGCACTTCATAGATCAATCTTCTTTAAGCCAGGCATATGTCTGTACTAATCCATCCTTGAGCATTCCCTTGGACTTCCATCGTATCGCTTTCGCCTTCTGCACGTCAAGAACGCTATGAAGAATATCCCCTTTTCTGGGCTCACTATGTTTTATCTTCTTTTTCTTTTCAGCGTCTAAATCACAAATAGACTGCCATAATTGATTAATCGATGTTGATATTCCCGTACCAAGATTAAAAGAGCCATGAATATTGTTTTCAGCAGCAAGAAGAAATGCTGCCGAAACATCTTCCACAAAAATGAAATCTCTTGTCGCCTGTCCATCCCCGTAAATAATCACTTCATCATTCTGAAGAAATTTCTCAATAAAAATAGCAACGACTCCCGCCTCTCCCGCGGTTGTTTGCCTCGGTCCATACACATTTGCCGGTCGAAATGAAACTGTTCGAATTCCATCCAGTCCAAGTACATATCTTTCAAAATCTAATTTATTTTGACCATAGGGTGAACATGGATTCGCAGGACCACTCTCTTTTAATGGTAATTCCTTCGCATCGCCATATACTGCGCATGAGGATGTGTTAATAAATACATTCACGCCAGACTCTATTGCCTTCTGTACGAGTATTTTTGGTTTTTCAAAATTCTCTAATCTATCAAAATGAGGATCAGCTACAGACTTAGAGACACTTATTTGGGCTGCCAAATGGCAAATTACATTTGGTTTTTCTTCTTCAATCCATTGAAGAGTTTTCGGTGCAACCATATCGGCAATAAAATATTCTGCCTTGGGATTTTCATTGCGTTTCTGTACATCTGTCTCATGATCAACAACTATGACATCATGCCCAGCATCAACAAATTGATCTACAATATGCGATCCAATAAACCCGGCTCCACCTGTTATAAGTACCTTCATATTACTTCTGTGCTTCTTGCTTGAAATACGCTTCAATAAAATCATCCAAATCACCATTTAGCACCGCATCAACATTTTGAGTTTCCTGATTTGTCCTGTGATCTTTTACCATTTTATATGGATGCAGAACATAGCTGCGAATTTGACTCCCCCACTCAACAGATTTGTGACCACCCTTTAATTCATCAAGCGCATCTGCTCTCTCTTCAAGTAATAATTTATAGAGCCTCGCCTGTAGCACTTTCATCGCCGTTTCCCGATTCTGCTGTTGAGATCTTTCATTTTGACAATTCACAACGGTATTTGTCGGAAGATGCGTAATACGCACAGCAGAGTTTGTTGTATTCACCGACTGTCCGCCTGCACCTCCAGATGCAAATGTGTCGATGCGTAAATCTTCTGCATTAATTTCAAATGCGACCTCTTCAAGCTCCGGTAACACTTCAATAAGCGCGAAAGACGTATGTCGCATTCCCTCTGCATCAAAAGGAGAAATGCGTACCAATCGATGTACACCAGCCTCTGCCTTCAGCATGCCATAGGCATAACGCCCTGAAATGGAAATTGTTGTACTCTTTATACCTGCCTCTTCCCCAAGAGACTGGTCAAGCACTTCCACATTCCAATCCTTCTTCTCTGCAAAACGCATAATCATACGCAAAAGCATCTCTGCCCAATCTTGTGCATCGGTCCCACCTGCTCCTGCATGAAAAGACACAATTGCATTTGAAGCATCATGTTCACCAGAAAAATAGGTTTTTACTTCAAGATCTTTCAGTGTTTTCTGTACGCGCCCTATCGTTTGATGTAATTCTTCTTCTATACTTACATCCTCGCCAAGCATTAGAATCAATTCGTCGACATCAGAAAGATCTTTCTCCAATTGTTCCAATGTCTGTATTTCATTCTTAATTTCGCCTGCTGCTTTAGAAATTTTTTGTGCCTTTTGTTGATCAGACCAAAAATCTGCAGATGACATCTGTTTCTCGAAATCAGTATATTGCGCTACTAAATCTTCTTTTTGTACCGTTTCTTCTATTGTGGCAAATCGTTCTTTAATATCGTCTTGTATTCGCTGTATTTCCTGAATATCCATAGATACATACCAATGTATCAAAGCCTCGTTTTTTTGCAAT
>CAYWYQ010000023.1:0-13712 GCA_964462325.1 uncultured Gammaproteobacteria bacterium
ACCAAATGGAGGAGAGGTATATTCTTTTGGAGACATGATAGAGATTGATTGGTCTACAGAGGGTACGATACCATTTGTGAATATTCGCTACTCAGCAGACAATGGTAATAATTATTTACCGATTGCTGAAGGGTTGATTAATAATGGCTCATATACATGGGAGACTCCGGAAATTGATTCCGATGAAATGTTTATTCGTGTAGAAGGGACAGATCTTGCAACGATTATTGATCAAGATGAATCGGACACTTCTTTTGCAATTCAAGGTCCAATTGTGCCCTTTGTAACGATATTGTCTCCAAATGGCGGTGAACAATATACATTAGATGACACGATTACACTTCTATGGGATGCATCTGATACATTCGATAATTTTCGTATTGAGTCATTCAATGATGGTGAAATATCTGTATTACGAAATGGAATCACTTCAGATGAATTTTCTTCTAAATCAATAGAATTTCCTGCTTCAGAAATTGGTGTCGGAGATTTTATTCATCTTCGTGTTGGGGGGCTTATTGGCGAACCTGGTTCAGTTACTCTTGGAGACTATGATCGTACCGATACTGCTTTTTCCATTATAGAAACACCTCTTGAAATAAATATTGCCTCACCTAATGGTGGTGAATTTTGGGTCGAGGGATCACAAGAGAATATTTTATGGTCAAAAAGTGATGCAATTGCAACCACTGATATTCATGTATCGTACAATGATAGTGATTTTTCCTTGCTTGCAGGAGGCTTAACGACGGATAATTATACATGGACGATTCCTGACGGGGTTGCGACAGAATTGGCACGAATAAAGCTTATTGGTTTTACGGATGATGGCGGGCAATCGGTAGAGGCACAAAGTGAATCAGTCTTTACGATCCTTTCACCAGAACAACAGGAATTTAGTGTATCCGTTTTGAGTCCAAATGGAGGTGAGGAGCTTATACAAGGTCAGACTTATCTTATTACATGGAATGCAACAGGTGCAGTTGATTCATTTGATGTGTTTTACTCGCTTAATGGTGGAATAAACCGAATTCCAATCATTATTGGTGCAACAGGTACATCGCATCTTTGGACCGTGCCAGAACAAAATTCAGATGAGGGATACATTTATATTGATGGATTAAGAGAGGGTGGTATTGTAGCGAATGATAGTTCGGACGATGCTTTTTTTATTCGAAAACCTACTGAGACCGAAGAGGAGGAAGAGATTGAAGAGGAAATAGAAGTCATTGATGCTGACGGAGGCAGCTCACTTTTGGCGTCCTCGGTATCTGTCGCGGGTGGTGCTATTCAGATGAATAAAACGCACGGTCAATATCAGGTGCTTAATCATTCGACGATAACCGTGACGACTTCGGCAGATGTATCATTACGCAATGTAAGATATGTACTTGAAGGTCGATCTATTGTCCCGGAAGAAATTGATGCGGGACTCTATCAATCCTCATTTGCAATTGGAAGCGATGCGACACAAGTCTCCGTTCTAGCTGAAACAGAAGAAGGGGAGATAATATCTGAAATAGTACGTATATTTCCTATTTCAAGAGGATATATTTATGAAGAACGCGAGGAGGGAGCTGAGCAAGCCATTGCAGAAGCAATTATTATTGTTTTTCAGAGTGGTGCGCAGTGGAATGCGGGAAGTTATGCTCAATCCAATCCACTGATTACGGGGGAGGATGGCGTCTTTGGTTGGTATGTGCCAAATGGAGATTATATTATTACTGGTGCTCGTGATGGCTATGAAGATGCACAACAGTCTGTACATGTGACGAATAATATTTTGAACCCGTCATTTGAACTTACGCGCGTGAAAGAGCCGGAAGAGGATATTCTTGTACTTCCCGGTATCGTGGGCGATATTACGAAAGATATTCAACAAGGTTTCGATCAGGTATTTGAAATAGTGAACACATTTCGCGACTCGCCTATTGCACAAACCTCTGCAGAAGTATCAAAGCCTATTGTGATCGCCACGGTAGCAACAAGTGCCGTTGTACTTTCTACTTCATTTAATCTACTCCCATTCCTACAGTATTTATTTACATTCCCTGCCATGCTCCTTGCAAGAAGAAGAAGGCAGAATTTTGGCGTTGTCTATAATGCGGTAACAAAAGTCCCAATAGGATTTGCGATTGTGCGTCTTTTTACGCTCGAAGGTAGGCTCGTCAAGTCAATGGCGACGGATGAGCTGGGTCGATATTTCTTCAAGGTATCTCCTGGAAGATACCGAATCTCTGTTCGAAAAGAAGATATGGTTTTCCCTAGTCGATATTTAGCGAATACAAAACAGGATGGACAATATTTGGATATTTACACACACGGAGAAATAGTAGTAACAGAGCAAGATGTTATTCTTGCAGCGAATATTCCTATTGATCCGCCGGAGGTAGAACGAGCTCATGCCCCGACTTATATTCAATTCAAGCGTTTCCTGAAAGTGTTGCAATTAGTACTTTCTCCTATTGGTTTTCTACTTGCGATTTACGTGTTTATTGTTCAACCTAGTTTAATTACTGCGTTTGGCGTTATTGTTCAGTCTGGTTTTTATATAGTGACAAAAATACTTATCAAACCCGTTAAAAAACGAGGCTGGGGTATTGTGCGAGACGTGCAAACACATGTCGCAATTCCGAATGCGATTATTCGTCTATTTGAACCAAAGTTTAATAAATTAATTGAAACACAGGTTACAGATCATTATGGGCGATACGCGTTTATGGCTGGAGCAAATGAATATTACCTCACTGCACAAAAAGATGGGTATGCACCTGAAGAGGTTAGAAATATTGATTATAAAAAGAAAAAAGAACCATCACCAATCACTATTGATGTTGGTCTTAAGAAAGCGGTATAATGAGAAGGAAAATCATAGCTTGTTCTGATGTCCTGTTCGGGCGGATGGGGGATTTGAACAATTTATGAAACCGTTACCTATTGGTAAATCTATTTCTTTGCGAATCACAGCTCTTTTTGTGGTTATTTTCAGTTTTATGGGATTGAGCGGTGTTCATGTGCCTATTCAGTATTCTCATGCCGTAGCTCCTCCGAATATTGTTGGATATCAAGGGCGTGTTTTGAACGCGAATGGTACGCCAGTTACGGACGCATCTCTTACCTTCATTTTTCAGATTTATGATGCATCGTCAGGTGGAACATGTGTATGGTCAAATTCAAGCTCTACATGTGCATCGGCGACTGGTATTTCGGTGACACTGACTGATGGACTCTTTTCAGAACGTCTTGGTGATACGGGAGATGGATACTCGGCTATTACTGATGCAACATTTGGAGATGACGATGAACTTTACCTAGATATCACAATTGCTGGCGAGTCATTGACACCTCGTACACGCCTAAGTTCTGTTCCATATGCTACTAATGCAAGCATGCTTGATGGAATTGATTCTACAGGATTCGTCACATCAACTACCGGGTGTACAGATTGTTTAGATTTCGATAGTTTATCGGACACATTGTCGCTTGATGCCGATACAAGCGTTTCTGCTGGAGCATATGATTTATTTTATAATCTGACGAGCAATGGAAATTTTATTTTTCAAGACGGGGGGGTCGGTTTTGCGACATTTAGCGGTAACCCAAGCGGGGGCCAGATAGACTTTACTGCAAATAATGATTTATCCGGAGGAGCATTTCTTGATGTAAATTCCGGGAATAACCAAACTACAGGTGATTTGGTTGCATTTACAGCAAATACAATGGCTGCAGGGCATATTTTAGACATAATACAAGATCCAAATGGTGTACAGACGGTCGCAGCATCCGGTAATTTGATTCGTGCTTACCGCGAATTGACGGAAGCAGGGTCGACATCTACTGGTTCGCTCGTACACCTTGATTCAAATAATGATGCAGGGATTACGACAGACTCATCTATTATTTTAGAGATTGATCAGCAAAGTTCTATTTCGACCGGTTCTATTGTCGATATTGCTCAAGCTGGGACAGGATCTGCTCTACAGATTGCGTCTTCGATTGGCGCCGGTGCAGCTTCGCCACTCATCGACATCGATGTGAGTGATACGGCCTATGATCAGTTCCTTCTTGATGTGACGAATGTAGGAACAGCATATCTTGCGAATTTCAGTACGACCGGGTCCGGTGGTGGAATATTCCTCTCCGGTGATGCCTCTGCAGGTACATTACTTGCTATTGAAAATACAGAAACAGGATACACGCAGAATTCCTTAAATGTTCGTCATGATGGATCAACGTCTGGCTTTTCTATCTCATCAGCTGCAGGTGCGACTGTGAGTGATCCGCTTGTATTTATTACAAATTCAAATAGCGCCTTTGATGTAGACCTCGCAACGATTAATTATGACGGGACGGCAAGCGCACTTTCTATTGTAAGTCAGGGAACAGGAGTATCTGATACCGTTGTTTCTGTTTCTGGTGACAATGCAGACTATGTTATGGAAATATACAATGATGGTGATAATGATAATAGGGAAGGTATTTTGATTCAGGCCTGTGCGGATACGAATCCTGGAACAGGTTGTGAATTTGCAACATTCGCTGACGGAAATGGAACGATTCTTGGTGCGATTGAGGGTGATGGGGCGGGTGGAGTTACAAATGCATCTGCCGGTTCTGACTATGCAGAGCTTTTCCCTATTGGTACACCTGTTTCATTAGGGGATATTGTCGGTTTGAATCAAGATGGCAGAGTTGAACCAGCGGCAGCAGGTTCTCAAATTCTTGGTGCCTATTCTAGTAATCCAAATGTACTCGGTAATTGGTTTGCAGATTGGGAAGAGGCTGGTACACATGAAGCAGTTGCCCTACTTGGACAGGTGCCGGTGAAGGTGAATATGGAAGGCGGACCTATTCAAGCAGGAGATTACTTGGAACTTTCTTCTGTTAATGGTACGGCAAAAAAGGCAAGTGGAATGAGTTTTGTGATTGGTCGAGCTCTTGAATCTCATACAAATGGATCAGGTCAAATCATGACATTTATCGAGCCAAAATGGATTATGCTCGATACATTTACTGATTCAGATGTAAGTGTACAGTTAAAGAAAGATTTCGTACTTACCAAAAATGGAACGGCAACAAGTGAAGTAAACTATTCTTCAAAACATATCAGCTTGAATGGATCAGCATGGGATGGAGTTACGGCAAATGATCAAACAATAACGCTCTATAATGATGTACTGTCATCGAATGCGTATCGCCTTATTGCAAAAAATACGGACGGAGATACACTTGCATACCTTGATAATAATGGTGATCTTGTTGTTGGTGGGAAAATATACTTATCAGACCGAGGGTCAATTCAAACAGAAAAATATATTTATTATGATGGTTCTTCTGGAGCGGGAGGTGATTTTATAAGAACAAATGCATCAGGGTGGGGGACGGGGTCATATGATTTTGCAGAAATGTTTCCTTCACCGGAAGAGTTACTTGCCGGGGAGGTTGTTATATTTGGTGAAAACAGTGAAGAAGTGAAGCGCTCAACAGGTGCCCTCTATGATGGAAAAATTGCAGGGATTGTCTCTACACGTCCCGGATTCCTCGCGGGTGATAACAATGCTGGTGACATGCCAATTGCTCTTGCGGGACGCGTACCAACAAAAGTGACAACGGAGAACGGACCAATCGAAATTGGTGATCCTCTTACCACATCATCAATCCCAGGTATTGCCATGAAGGCCACATCTGCTGGACAAATCGTTGGATATGCAATGGAATCCCTGGCGAATGATGGAGAGATTATCGTATTTGTAAGACCGTCCTACTATGATGGGGGTGCTTCTGTTCTTCCGAATAATTCTGTGAGTGGTATCGGAAATATTACACAACTTGATACAAATAATATATCACTTGCGGCAGGTTCTCTTACAAATATCTCAAGCCTTTCAGGGATTGGAGACGCATGGGTTATTGAAGAGAATGGAGATATTTCAACGAGAGGTCGTATCATGCAGATCTCGGAAAGCTATGACGGTACAGATATTATTTCAGATATTGTTACTTCAATGGAACGTACTATTCAGCTGTCCGGAACATCTGCACTTATAGGGGGCAGAGCGTCAATTCATTTCGATGAACACGATTCATCTTTTATGAAAATTATGAATCTTGAGCATGATTATCGTGTATTTGTGACATCGAATCAAGAAACGAATGAGCTCCATGTCTCTACTAGGGATAAAGAAGGGTTTATTGTTCGCGAAGCAGAGGGTGAAAGTAATGCGACAATCGATTGGCTTGTTATCGCATACCATAAAGACTATACACCTAAAGAAATAAATACAGATAATATAGTAGACCAAAATGAAGAGAATGTTTCCAGTTCAGAAATACTCACAGAAGATGAAATATTGATTGAAGATGGTATAATCGATGAATCTGAGGTTATCCCAGATGCGGTAGATGCGTCAGTCGAGGGGATAGATGAGGTAATTCCAGAAGAGGAGATTGATGAAATTATTCAAGAAGAAACTTCGCCAAATGAGGAAATAATAGAGGAAGAGATTAGCGATGAACAAGATACGCAAGATGTAATAGAAGAGGATATTACAATAGTTGATGAGCCTGTCACTGAGCAGATAACGGAAATTATTCCAGAAATTGAAGCAGATGTAGAATCTGATACAGAAGATATACAGAATGAAGAAGTTGATACACTTCCTATGGTAGAATAGTCTCATATCGAGACTATGAAATTACATTTTTCAGAACAGATATTGCAAAGGATTGGATTTGGCGTGATGTGGAGCGCTCTTTATGCGGTGCTATTTCTCATTCCGATCATTACGCTTCCCTGGACGCTTGATACTCTCGAAATACATAAGCAGTTCATTCTTGTTATTGGTGCGAGTATAGCGGTTCTCGGTTGGCTGATCACGACCATTGCAAAAAAACAGATTGATTTTCAATTTCATCCGATTCTTGCTTTTTACGGTATATTCGTTCTTGCGCTCATTGTTTCTGCTTCATTTTCTCTTAATCCATATATGAGTTGGGTTGGACATGGTTTGCAGGAGTATACTTCTGTTATTACACATGCGTCATTTTGGGTACTTGGTTTTGTATTGGTACAGGATAAAAAAGGAAATCATATTGGTCGATTGTCCCTCACATTGCTTAGTGCTAGTGTATGCATCGGAACAGTTTCTGTACTAAAAATGCTAGGAATTGAATTAATAGAAAGCTGGTTTATCGGGAAGGGTACAATGCTCCTTGTATTTTTATCTGCTGTTTCATTATATTCATTCTTTCTATCAGTCATCCTTTTACATGAATCACATGCAATTTTAAGTGGATGGAATAAGAAGGTATTTCATATTCTGTCGTTCATCCTGTTCATAGAAACTATCTTATTGCTCCTCTCTATCGATATTAGCTGGATGTGGATCGCTTTCATACTCAGTGTAGTGATCCCAATGGTACTTATTCTATTTGTCCCGAAGTGGATGAAAAAGACGATACATTATGCGCCAATAATATGTTCAATTGTTATCGCCCTTCTCTTCCTTGTTTTACCAAGTTTCATTTCGAATATTTTTCCAGCTGAGCACCTCCCTTCTTATGATTTGAGTTTTGATATTGCTCAGCAAAGTGCAACAGGGTCTCGAGCACTTATCGGTACAGGTCCAGGAACATTCGCTATTGATTATATGGCGCATAGACCTTTAGATTTAAATGCATCGAGATTCTGGAATACTATTTTTGATCGTGGATATAATTACCCATCAACATTATTTGCAACGACAGGAATATTAGGACTAGGGTCTTTCATTCTTTTTTTAGCGTTCACGCTCTTCACGCTTTTACGCGAAATACAAAAAAACAATAGAAATCCAATTCATATTGCTTTGCTTTCAGCAATGATCTTTTTATACTTCGGTATTTGGTATGGAGGCATGTCACTTACGATTCTCTTTTTGTTTGTTATTTTAGTATCGTTTATCGCATCGACCTCCTCATCCAAAAAAGCATTCGATTTAGAGAAATCTTCCATCGCATTTTTTGTTCTCTCCAAACAAATCGTCCTTTCGATATTAGCGATTATGTGCATTGTTCTTGTCGGATCTAAATACACTTCAGACATTGCTTTTGCAAAGACGATTAGACAAAGTCAAGAGAATTATGATGCATCTCAAGTATTGGATTCTCTTGATAGGGCAGCAAGATTTAATAAGCAAAGTGATGTTATTTACCGGAATATCGCACAGGCACTTCTTGTGCAGATAAATCACTTGGCTGGGAGTCAGGAAATTGATGAAATGATACTGGCTAGCTATATGAATGCATCTGTAGGAGCGGCTGAAAGAAGTGTGGAGCTTGTACCAAAAAATCCAGAAAATTGGCGATTGCTTGCTTATGTCTATACGGAACTTGCACCAATCCTTGATTCGCTTCCTCTTGCAAAGTCAGCTTTAAACGAAGCTCGACTTCTTTATCCGACGAATGCTGAATATCAAACAGAATATGGACGTATATTGCTACTACAATATGATCATGCTCTATTAGCGACAGAGGGAGGTGATTCAACGGAACAGGACGCATTGCTTCAAGAAGCAATCGAAGAACTTCAGATTGCTCTTTCATTGAAATCAGACTATGCCCCAGCTCAATTTTACCTTGCTGCCGCCCATGAAAGAGATCAGAATCTAAAGGCTGCTATTGAAGAATTGCTTACCATTAAGGAAAACAACCCATTTGATATTGGCGTCTTATTGCAGATAGCACAGATATATTTACGGCAGGGTAATACGGCAGAAGCAGTTATAGAACTGGAAAATGCAATCTATTTAGAACCAAATTATACAAATGCTTATTGGTATTTGTCATTTGCAAGAGAACAGCGGGGGGAAATTCAGCTCGCAATTGATGCTTTACAAACTATTTTAAATTTTGATGCAGAAAATCCATTGGTCTTGCAAAGATTAGACGCGCTAGAACAAGGATTTATTACAGAAGAAATCCCTGAGCCGCTTGAAGAAACGCTCGAGTTAGAGCTGGGTACGGAAGAAGTGACAGAATAATAAGTACTTTCACCTTTCTTTTTACACAAACATGCGTTAGTATTCGGCTAGATGTGAAGTATAAGCTTCGTAAGACTCTTCTTCCTGAGCTATATTTTTTGACGGTAACAGTCTATCTTCTCGCCAGGTTAGATACATGATCTATCCTTACAGATAAACGTCTCGTTCAATATTCACTATGCACATAAAGAAATACATACAAAGTTTATGCTAAAAGTCGGAATTGTAGGATTGCCAAATGTAGGTAAATCAACCTTATTTACTGCTCTCACAAAAAAGCAGGTTGATTGTGCAAATTTTCCGTTTTGTACTATTGAGCCAAATGTTGGGATCGTGGAAGTGCCAGACGATCGATTAACTAAATTATCTAAAATGAATCAGTCGGAAAAGGTAATCCCGACCGCGATTGAGTTTGTAGATATTGCTGGACTCGTGAAGGGAGCGCATAAAGGGGAGGGGCTCGGAAATCAATTTTTAGCGAATATTCGTGAGACAGATATGATTGTACATGTCGTACGTTCATTTTCTGGAGACATTACACATGTTGATGGAAGTGTTGATCCGTTGCGAGATGCAGAGGTCATTGAGATAGAACTCATGATGGCAGATCTTTCCACGGTAGAGAAACGTCTTTCCGGTATTGAACGAAGAGCGGAATCAACTGGAGATAAATATCTTATAAAACAAGTAGCAGGTTTGAAGAAGTATCAAACGGCACTTTTAGAAGGTCAATTAGCACAAACTGTGGAGCTCACAGAAGATGAATCAGAGCTCCTAAAAGACTTACATTTGATAACAAATAAAAAAATACTTTACATTGTAAATGTAGATGAAGAAGAAGCGACGGATGACGAATGGCAATCACCACTTAGTGATGAACGGATTGCGATCCCTATTTCTGTGAAAATCGAAGCAGATCTTGCAACAATGGAAGAGGCAGATGCGAAAGAATTTATGGCGGATCTTGGATTCTTGCAATCTGGTTTAGATCGTGTGATTAAAACAGCATACACGATGCTAGATTTAATAACATATTTTACATCTGGACCAACGGAGACAAGGGCTTGGACAGTAAGAAAAGGAACGAAGGCTCCACAGGCGGCAGGCGTTATTCATACCGATTTTGAACTAGGATTTATTCGTGCAGAAACAACTGCTTATGCTGATTTTGTAGAGTGTAATGGTGAGCAAGGGGCAAAAGAATCGGGGAAATTACGCGTTGAAGGAAAAGAATATGTCGTGCAGGATGGAGATATAATGCACTTTCGATTCAATGTATAAAAAAACCGCTCAGTTTTCACTGTGCGGCGTCGTAATCAAGACCAGTATGCAAACAACTGCGAAGTTGAGGTAGTGTGCGCGTACATAGGGATCATTTTCAACGATAGAGCGGTGTGCAACTTGGGAATGGAACCCGGATGACTTGACCGGGATTCAGCAGATCCCCTTGCTCTATACGCAATGATGCATTGAGGCGGAAGATCTGGTCGACATGCACAAGGCAACGGTTTGCTAACGATGTATATGTGTCATTATATTGTACCGTGTAACGCATGCTACTCGGGAATATGTGTTTGGCGTTTTGGATTTGAGGAATCGTCTGAACATGGCCAAAAATGGCATTTTCCTCCTCATGCTCGTAGACCTCGCAGCCGGCGTACATTGCCATAATAACAATGTAGATGCACAGAAAAACGTGGTTCATCGGACCTCCTCAGCCTGTTGCAAAATGCTTCAGGACGTCTAACTATAGCATAAGAAAGAACTGTCGTCAATGCAAATCAAGCTATATTTGACTAGTTTTTGCGAATAATTGTAATGTCTCTTCCCACGTATTGACCATTTTGCCTGTAATGAAGTGTTTCATGCGCCCGCTCAAAACCATTTGGTCTAAGAACGGCATTCATTTTTACGCGCAATGGTTCATTTTCAAAATAATGTACAGGAATTGTCGCAAGAATGATTCCATCATCTTTTAATATATTACGCAGAGCAATAAAGCTTTCCGTATAGAGAGTTTGTAGTGATTTAATCTGTTTTACTATGTCATCTCTTGTTTCATGGCCTTTTCTTGGTTTGCCTAAAAATGGTTCGAAAATCATGACATCAACAGACTGCTCTTCTAGAACAGATGGTATATTTTGTGCACTGGAGGTGTACATTTCTAGTTGAGGGTGTACATCGAATTCATGCATTACCCATCGCATATTCTTTTTTGTATCTTTTATTGCTTTTGGGTCAATATCAGAACCGATAATATGTTTAAAATCTAATAAAGAAGCTTCCATTAACACGGTTCCAACTCCACAAAATGGATCAAGTATCGTTGATTCTTTTGGATTTTTGCCCGATATATTAAGCATCATTCTTGCGAGTTTTGGGGGGAGCATTCCGCGTTTTGCATCTCGTGCAGGTCGTCCAAAATCACGAATCGACCAATCCTCAAAATGTTGCACAGCAGATGTCTGTCCTATCATAATACCTTTTTTTGTTGCAATGAGCACAAATTCACCTCCTCGAATTAGTAGCTTGTTTTTCACAATATCCGCGGCTGACAATTGCGTATTTCTTGATATAACAAAACGTGATTGAGTACCATTTCGTTTAAGGTGTTTTTTAACCGTCAGTCCAAGATGCTCTCGCTGTCCTTGTAGTTGATCAAATAATTCTTGATTATCCAAGTTATAAATACTAATACCAAAACGTACTTTTTCATTTGATCCAACGAGGTATGCGGCTAATAATTCTCCGAGTGACTCTTTATCTATTTCTTTTCGAATATCAATAATATCTCCTGTTTTAATGACACCTGCTAATCGTTGTACGATCCACTCAGGGTGATGATTGAGTGTGTCAAAAAATGCGATGGACCCATTTGATTCAATGGCAGGTGTTTTGAGTACTGTCTCTGTTTCAAGAAGAGATAGATCTTGATGATTACCAAGAATAATAAATGATTTCATGTTTGCATTATATACCACAGAAATAAAAACAATAGTATATAACGTCTATGAAACTACATGATCCAAAGTAGAGGCTAGATCAGCACCCCTTTTCCTTATCTGGGCTCAAGTAAAGGAGATGGAACAGGAAAGAGATCTTTTAAGGAATGTTTCTGCCGCTTGGAACAGTTCTGATACCTTGACATTTATATGTATTTTATGTACTCTTTCGCCATCTCACGTAACTTAATAATTCAAGACCATAACCCAAAATGGGTTGCTCATGTCCGTGAGTCATGAGCCAAAAAATTATGTTGTACGAAATTATGTACATCATTCCTGCAAAGTACTCTGATTCAGAGATTGAAGGAATGACAAAGACCGTTTCTCTACTCCTTGAAAAACATGGAGCAGAAATCAAAAAAACAATGAATCTAGGTAAGCTGAAATTTGCTTACTCGATTAAAAAGCAAACGCATGGAACCTATATACTCAATTTTATTGAGGTTGATGGTTCTGCACTAAGTAAAATAGACGCGGAACTACGTCTTGCTGACGAAGTATTGCGCCATATTACGATTAGGCGTGAATCTGGTATTCCTGAACATGAAATCGTTCTAACACCATACGTAGCACCTATCACTCCAGAAGGAAAACGTGTTGTAAAAAAGACTCGTCAGACTAAAGAATCTCCCACAGTTCTTACAGCGCCAGCCGAGAATGTAAGTGCAGAAGAAATCAAGAAGAAACTTGATGAGATTCTAGATGATGATACCCTTACAGAGGAAGCAAAGTAATTAAACTTCAGCCATTAGTAATTAGTCTTTAGCTCTAACAGCTAACAGCTACATGCTAATAGCTCATGTAATGAAATATACATATGGCATCATCACTGAATAAAGTCATGCTGATCGGTAACTTAACTCGTGATCCTGAATTACGACAAACGACCGGTGGTCAGAGCGTATGTTCGCTGAGCATTGCTACGAACCGTTCATGGAAAAATCAGCAAGGAGAAAAACAAGAACAAGTGGAGTATCATAATATTGTTGCTTGGGGACGTCTTGGAGAAATATGTGCGCAGTACCTTCAAAAGGGACGCAAAGCTTATTTCGACGGAAGACTTCAAACACGAGATTGGGAAGGTCAAGATGGCATACGGCGTTATCGTACAGAAGTGGTTGCGGAAAATATGATAATGCTTGACGGAAGAGGACGTCCAGCGAATGATCAAGGTGGATCTCAGATGCCAGCAACAGCTCCTGCACCAGCAAGTGCACCTCAAATGAAAGATGCACCAGCACCAAATCCAGAAGAGGAAATTCAATTAGAAGATATACCATTTTAACGACAGAAAATAATTATGGCTCAGAAACAAACAATAAAAAAAGGTGACAAGTATTGTTACTTCACAGTAAACAAAGAAGCAATTCTTGACTACAAAAATACAGAGTTATTGAAGAGATTCGTTTCTTCATTCGGAAAGATTGTAGCAAGTAAACGAAGCGGAGTGAGCGCGAAGTATCAAAGAAAGCTCGCAACAGAAATTAAGCGAGCTAGGTTTATGGGATTGCTCCCGTACGTTCAAAAGTAGAAGTAAAAAAGACCTTCGGGTCTTTTTTACTCTTCCGCTTGAAAATTAACGAACTTTACATTCACTCTTTCCGGTCCTCGACACCGTACCTTTCAGTACGGCTTACTTCGGTCCTCAACGTTCAAGCAAATCTCATTTAATTATCTGCGCGGACGG
>CAYWYQ010000024.1:0-2277 GCA_964462325.1 uncultured Gammaproteobacteria bacterium
GATATTCGGGGACTTCTCGATGAAATTACGCCGGAACTTGCACGGGAGGTTGCAAGGGCTGTTGTCCGGTTAACAAATGCAAAAACGGTTGTGATTGGCCGCGATATGCGAGAAACGAGTGAAGGACTTATCGAGGCAGCAATTCAAGGGGCGATCGAGCAAGGCGCACATGTCCAAAATATCGGTCTCTGTTCTTCATCTATGTTTAATTATGCGGCTTCTCGCGAAGGGGTAGACGCCGGAATCATGATCACGGCTTCACATAATCCGTCAGAGTATAATGGTATAAAAGCCGTTCGGAGTGAATCGAGGCCGATTTCAACACAGAATATTTGGGATGAAATTCAAAAAGGAGGTAATTCGAATGTAGATAGCGGTACCGTGACGGAAAAAGATATTCTACAGGAATATCTGAATGAATGTATTGAATTAGCAGACTTGCCTGATGTGTCTGATATGCATGTCATTGTCGATTTTGGGAATGGTATGGGGCCGGTAAGTATGATGCCGCTTCTTGATAAAATCGGCATCAAGCACGAAGTGATGTATGAGGAGCTCGACGCTCGATTTCCAAATCATGAAGCAAATCCGGCAAAGATAGAAACGCTCACGGACCTTATTGCAAAGGTAAAAGAAACAGGTGCAGATTTTGGTATTGCGACAGACGGCGATGCAGATAGAATTGGATTTGTAGATGGAGATGGGGATGTATTGCGCGGGGACCAAATTTTGGCACTTCTTGCAAAATATAAAAAAGATACAGGTAATGAGAACCTGAAAGTGACGGCTCCCGTAAATGTCGGATGGGCGCTCGACGAATATATAAAGGAACTTGGCCTTGAAAGAATCGAATCGAAGATTGGATGGTCTAATGTTTCGCAAAAAATGCGAGAAGTTGGTTCAGATCTTGGCGGTGAAACCTCGAGTCACTTTTTCTTTAAAGAATTTAGTTACCGTGAAGCTATTGACTATACATTTCTCCTTATTCTGTCTGAAATAAAGCGATCTGGAAAAAGTTTGGCAGAATTGAGTGCACATTTGCGTGATTTGCATAATAGTGGAGAGGTAAATATCGAAGTAGAGGACAAAGATGCGGTACTGCAAGCTGTGAAGGGTCGATACACGGATGAAGCAAAATCTATGAATGATCTAGATGGAATACGATTTGATTTTGAAGATTGGTGGTTTATTATGCGTCCTTCAAATACAGAACCGGTACTTCGTTTAACAGTTGAGGCTCGCAGTGAAGAATTAATGAAAGAAAAGGCAGCAGAGCTTTCAGAGATGATGAAATAATATGATTGGATTTTTTGATTCCGGTGTTGGTGGTTTAACCGTTCTTGAAGAAGTGCATAAAAGACTGCCGGAATATGACACCGTATATCTTGGCGATTCAGCGAGGGCTCCATATGGAGAAAAGACGCATGATCAACTTGTTACCTATGCATGGCAAGGTATTGAATGGTTGTTTGCACAGGGTTGCGAGCTCGTTATTCTTGCCTGTAATAGCGCGTCTGCTTCCGCATTACGAGAAATTCAGCAGACCAAACTCCATGCATGTCCTGGGAAGCGCGTTTTGGGAGTGATACGGCCGACGGTTGAAGAGCTTGCTGAGCAGGGATTTAGGAATATTGCCGTTTTTTCCACGGAAGCGACAGCAAGAAGCGAAGCATATACGCATGAGTTCCACAAAATAAATCCGAATATTCATGTCATAAGTCATGCATGCGTAAATTGGGGTCCAATGATTGAATTTGGAAAATTGGGAACAAAGGAATTAGAAGATGACATAGAAAAAGAAATTCGTGCAGTAAAACAGAAGGGAAGAATTGACGCAGTATTGCTCGCTTGTACACATTATCCGTATATAAAAAAGGATGTAGAGAAGATGTTTCAGGATGCTCCTGTATTTGATCAAGGGCCTTTTATCGCACTTTCTTTGCAGGATTACCTGGAAAGACATGTAGAAATAGATGTAAAACTTACGAAGCAGGGGCAGAGATTATATTTTGTAACGGGATCGGTGCCGCAAGCAGAGATGATTGCACGGGATCGTTTTGGATTTGATGTCCATTTTAAACAGATGAAAATCGCATAAAGTAATGAGAGGGGCTTCTCATCATGCAAAAAGTTGCAAGAGGGTCTATTTCTGCTAAACTTACTGTACTTATGGTCATCTTTACAATACTTATTTTTCTCGTCATTCTTTCAATTCTTGTTATTGCACATGAATGGGGTCATTATATTGCAGCAAAAAAATCTGGCGTACGTGTCGAT
>CAYWYQ010000024.1:2287-13214 GCA_964462325.1 uncultured Gammaproteobacteria bacterium
AGTTGGCAGAAGGTGTCGATGAGTTTGCGATTGGATTTCCACCGCGCCTTTTTTCAATAAAAGGGAAGGATGGAATGCGGTGGTCGATAAATGCAATTCCCCTTGGGGGATATGTAAAGATCCACGGTGAAACTGGTGAGAATCGTGCAGATGAAGATAGTTTTGGGAGTAAACCAATTTGGAAGAGATTCCTTATTTTATCGGCTGGCGTATTCATGAATCTGGTAATTGCTGCCTGTATGTTTGCAATTGGATTCGCGGTCGGATTACCGGTCGCGACGGAAGGTGATGTTGATCCCGCCCTGCGCATTACGAATCATCAAGTAAGTGTCGTTGAATTAGTGGATGACTCTCCGGCGAATGAAGGATTGATGCTCGGCGATGCCCTCATCTCTGTCGATGGCAATACATTTGAAAGAGCAGAAGCTCTCCGTGATTACCTATCTACAATAGAATCCGGACAAGAAACACAATTTACCGTTGATCGAAATGATGAACAGATTTCTCTCACGATGAGCCCTGAATATATTGAAGCATTAGACGGAGAGGGGTTTGGAGTGGCATTTACCGAAACAGGAACTGGACGATATGCTTGGTATCTTATTCCTTGGAAGGCCGTCGAAACGACGGTTGAATTTACAATTTTGATCATTATTGCATTCTTTGGATTGTTTAGAGACTTGCTTATGGGTGCTGGGGCGAGTGAGGCGGTCGCAGGTCCAATAGGGATTGCGGTGGTGACGGGAGAGATGGCTCGGCTCGGATTTGCACATTTACTTCAATTCACCGCTGTGCTATCTATTAATTTAGCAATACTAAATATTCTTCCGTTCCCTGCACTCGATGGTGGACGCATTCTCTTTTTAGGGGTTGAAGCATTGCGAGGAAAGCCGAATAGTCCGCGTATAGAGGCGATGATTCACAATACAGGCTTTTTACTCCTACTCCTTCTCGTTATTATTGTTACGTATCGCGATATTATTAATCTGTTATGAAAGATCAACTAGAAAAAGTAAAAAAAGAATTTGAATCTGTTATCGATGATGTTAAAGATTCAGTAAATCTTGAAGAGATTCGTGTTCAATTTTTAGGTCGCAAAGGAAAAATAGCAGAAATCATGAAAGGATTGCCGGAACTTGCAGGAGATGCAAGGAAAGAAATCGGGCAGATGGCGAATGAAATAAAGAAAGAAATAGAGGGGCGATTTACGGGAGTTGAACAAATGATTGAGCGTTCTGAGCGTGCCGCAAGACTTGATTCTGAATGGATTGATGTAACTGCACCTGGCGTAAAGCCGGAAATTGGAAATACGCACCTGACATCGCAGGCTATTAATGAAATTGTTGATATTTTTGAAGGAATTGGTTTTACACGTGCACGACATCCTGAAATTGACTGGGATTGGTATGCATTTGAGTCGCTCAATCTGCCAAAAGATCATCCTGCGCGTGATGAATGGGAAACGTTCTTTATTGCGGACGGAGATAAAGTGATGCAAGGGGAAAAGGGGAAGGTAGTTCTTACTCCGCATACAAGTAATGGACAGGTAAGGCAAATGGAAAAGCAACAGCCGCCCATTCGGATGATTAATATTAATAAATGCTATAGGCGCCAGGCGACATTACGGCATCTTCCAATGTTTCATCAATTTGAAGGATTGCTCATTGATAAGCATATTACGATTGCGGACTTGAAAGGAACAATCGATTATTTTGTAAAAAATTACTTTGGATCTGACCGAGAAACTCGTTTACGGCCGCATCATTTTAGGTTCACGGAACCAAGTTTTGAAGTTGATATTTCAGCGGAAAAAGGTCGAGAAAATGAAAAGATGTTTAAAGCTGGGTGGCTCGAAATTGGTGGGGCTGGCATGGTACATCCAAATGTCATTAAGGCGGCGGGGCTTGATCCGGAAATCTATTCTGGATTTGCATTTGGATTTGGAATTGAAAGAACTGCCATGATGAAATCTGGTACAAATATTAAAGATATTCGTGTCATGTATAGGAATGATATGCAATTTTTGCAGCAATTTTAAGGGGTAAGGTATAGCGTGTAGGGAGTAGTATGAGTATAGAATCGTATAAAGATCTTACTGTGTGGAAAAAATCTATGGATTTAGCGGAATTAATTTATCGTATTACAAGTGAATTTCCGAAGATTGAGCGTTATGCGCTCACTTCACAAATGACTCGAGCAGCTGTATCTATTCCATCTAATATTGCGGAAGGGTATCGTAGGAACTCACGCACTGAATACTGTCGATTTCTCAATATCGCATTTTCATCTGCTTCCGAGCTAGAAACTCAGCTAGAGTTAGCATATAGAATTGGGTATATGGATGACCTGAAATTTCAAATGACAAATCAATTATTGGTAGAGGTGTTGAAGATGTTGCATGTAATGACACGAAAATTAAAAATACACCCTACAACCTAAACCCTACAACCTATGAATATACTCGCAAGCTATAATTGGATAAAAGAATTTCTAGACACAGATCAATCTGTAGAAAATTTTTCAGATGAAATGAGTGCAAAGTCAATGTCCGTAGAGCATATCGACGATTTGGCGAAAAAATTTGAAAACATGGTCATTGGGCATGTGAAAGAATTAAAAGCGCATCCAGATGCAGATAAGTTACGAATTGCCGTAACGGATATTGGCTCAGATACGGTTGAAATTGTCTGTGGAGGAGCAAATCTGAAAGAAGGACAGCAGGTATTAGTTGCGTTGCCAGGTGCGCGCGTTTGTTGGCATGGAGAGGGGGATTTGGTAACCCTTAAAGAAACAAAAATTAGAGGCGTGAATAGTTTTGGCATGATTTGCGCACCGGAAGAGGTTGGATTCGATAAAGCGCCATGCGGAGAAAAAGATATTTGGGATTTAACGGATCTTATTGACGCAAGTCCTGGAACGACATTTGCAGATGCATTTGATTTACATGACTATCTTCTTGATATTGAGGTAACGACAAATCGGCCAGATAGCATGAATATCATTGGACTTGCACGCGAGGCAGGAGTTGCGACAGAGGGTAACTTTACATGGAAACCTTCCACGCTTCCTTCTGCAGGACAAGGGAAAAACTTGAACGTTCAGGTAGAGGTGCCTGAATTGTGTTCAAGGTATATGGCGGTAGTGATTGACGGCGTGAAGGTTGGTCCTTCGCCGGCTTGGTTGCAGAGAAAAATCCTCTTGTCGGGTCATCGACCGATTAATAATATTGTCGATATTACAAATTTCATTTTGCATGAATATGGTCAGCCAATGCATACATTTGATTATACAAAAATTACAGGTGAATCCATCAGTGTTCGTCATGCAAAAGAAGGGGAGCTATTTACAGCACTCGACGAAAAAGAATATACATTGCAGGAGAAACATTTAGTCATTACGGATGCAGAAAAGCCAATTGCTCTCGCTGGGGTGATGGGAGGACTTGATTCGGGGACGACGGAACAAACACAGACGATTGTTCTAGAAGCAGCAACATTCGATGCGCTCAATGTGCGCAGAACGGCAAGGGCCTTGAATTTGTATTCAGATTCTCAATCTATGTTCGAGAAAGGTCTTTCGACGGCGTCTGTGCAGGCGGCAATGGCACGAGCAATTGAATTGATTCTTGAAATAGCAGGAGGAAGTGTTGCAAGCGAAATTATCGATGAAAGAGCGGAAGAATATCAGCTACTTATCTTCCCATTTTCACCACAAAAAGCGCGTGACCTTATGGGGGTTGATGTGTCAGACGAAGATCAGATTGCACTGCTCGAAGATCTTGGATTTACCCTACAGAGAACGGGTGATCAGTATCAAGTAACGGTTCCGTATTGGCGCGATCATGACATTGAACATTCGGTTGATTTAACAGAAGAAGTAGCACGAATGTTTGGTTATCATAATATTCCATCGCGAATACCGAAGGGTGAAATTCCTCTTCAAGTAAAAGACAATCATCTTATTTGGGAAGAGTGGTTGCGGCAGGAATTACGAGCAAGTGGATACACGGAATTTTTCAGCTATTCATTTACCGGAAAGGATGCATTTGAAAAATATGATTTAGATGCAGAAAAAGCGGTGGCACTGTTTAATCCTCTGTCGAGTGAATTGACGCATATGAGGACATCACTCATCCCGTCTTTACTTATGAGCGTTGAAGATAATCAAGGGAAAACTCCTTCTGGTAAAGTGTTTGAAATTGCACGCATATACTTGCCGAATGCGGGAGATTTACCTGAGGAAAAAAGCAGAATGTATATCGCGCATTATGGAGTTGAGGATGCACAATATGCTTTTCAGGCACTAAAAGGTGTGCTTGAACAGATAGAAAGACGAACAGGAATTGACCTTACTCTCGTACGAGAAACAGATAATCCGCATTGGCATCCAACACGTAGTGCGAAGGTATTGCATGGTGATCGTGTTATTGGAATATTTGGTCAGGTTGCGGATGAGTATCAAGCAGCATTTGGAATTGATAAACCCGTTTTTGTGATAGATATTGATATCGAAGCATTGATACCATCTATGAAAGAAGTTTCGTCCTACACGGAAGCATCTGATTTTCCAGCAGTACGAAGGGATCTTTCTATTTTAGTCGATAGAAAGGCGACATTCGCGGATATCGGATCTGCAATGAAAAAATGCACGCCGATGATTGAAGAAATTGATCTTGTAGAGGTGTACCGAGGTAAGGGCATTCCAGAAGGAAAGAAAAGTATGACATTTGGTATTCGATTCCGCGCTCCAGATAAAACGCTATCGGCTGAGATGGTTGAAGGAATCATGGAGGCGATTATCGATGAATTACGCGCAACATTCCACGCGGTGATGAGGTAGGGGGTGGGCATCTATGCCCGATCTATTTTATGATAGAATACAGTCATGAAGGTTACAGTATGGGACGTAAATAGGGTTTTTTGGAAAATAATGAAGCCGTATCGTTGGCTTGCTCTTTGGATTACTATATTCTCGATCCTTGCTTCTGCTATAGGGGTAGCACATCCATATCTCTATAAACTATTTTTCGATATCCTTTCCGGTGAATCAATTCCGTTCTATCAATCACAGGATCTATCTCTTTTGATAATCATTGTCATGATTGGAGTTTTGGGGATATTAGGCAATGTGTCGTATCGCATAGGTGGATTTTTCAATACGCGCTTTCAACCAATGATGATTCGTGACATAGAACGATATGGTTTTTCCTATATTCTTGACCATTCGTACAGATTTTTTACAAATAATTTTACAGGATCACTCGTCAGAAAAGTAAGGCGTTTATCTAGGTCATTTGAAAAACTTGCTGATCAATTTCATTGGAAATTTTTACATATCTTCACAAAACTATTAGGGGTTTTTCTTGTGCTTTATTTTCAATATGAGCTTATTGCCTATGTATTACTTGCATGGATTATTGTTTTTATTCTTGTGAATATTATTATTTCACGATGGAAGCTTCGGTATGATGAACAAAGAGCAGAAGCGGATTCGCATGTAACAGCGACGCTCGCAGATGCTGTGACAAATAATCCACGATCAAATTATTTGGAGGTAAACGGCATGAGGTAACTTTGTTTAGGAATGCGGCAGAGAAATTTAGAAAATTGCAGACATTTACATGGAGGATTAATGAATTAAATTGGGGGATACAGGGGTTACTATTTGCTCTTTTGGAGGTAGGAATTATGTATTATGCTCTTCAATTGTGGAAGCAGGGATTATTGACGATAGGGGACTTTGCACTCATTCAAGGGTTTATTGCGATATTGTTTAATCAATTATGGGATATTGGGAGGAATATTCGTGATGCATACGAAGCGTATGCAGATGCAAAAGAAATGGTAGAGGTATTAGAAGAACCACATGAAATCAGGGATCTAAAAAGAGCAAAGAAATTGAAGATTCGAAGAGGGAAGATTGAGTTTAAAGATATTGACTTTGCTTATCCTCATTCAAACAATGTGTTCAGCAACTTTTCACTCACGATAAAACCGAATGAGCGCGTGGCCTTTGTTGGGTATTCGGGGGTAGGTAAATCAACGATTACGAGTCTGCTATTTCGATTTTTTGATATACAACGAGGGCAAATTCTTATTGATGGACAAAATACGAAGCGTGTTACACAAGAATCATTGCGTCAAAGCATAGCTATGGTTCCTCAGGAAGCAATTCTGTTTCATAGAAGTATTTTAGAAAATATTAGATATGGTAAACGTGATGCGACGGATGAAGATGTGATAGATGCAGCAAAGAAAGCGCATTGTCATGATTTTATTTTATCACTTCCAAATGGGTACGATACACTTGTCGGGGAACGTGGAATCAAGTTATCTGGCGGAGAACGTCAGCGGATTGCCATAGCGAGAGCTATTTTAAAGGATGCGCCTATTTTAGTTCTCGATGAAGCGACATCAAGTCTAGATTCTGAATCAGAATCGCTTATTCAAGATGCGCTTGAAAGACTTATGAAAGGAAGGACGACGATTGTAATTGCACATAGATTGTCAACGATATTAAAAATGGATCGTATAGTAGTACTTGAAAATGGACAGGTGATCGATGAGGGCTCTCATGCTCAATTGTCTAAAAAGAGAGGAATTTATAAAAAGCTGTGGGATATTCAAGTCGGGGGATTTATTCAGTAGTGATTACATGTAGAAGGTGATGCTAATAGCTAATTACTAATAGCTGCGTTATAATAGAGACATATGATTGAAGCAAAAGAAATTTTATTCATTGTGCTTGCATTTTGTGCCCTTTGGGTGACGGTGTTTTTCTGTTGGTTTGTGTATCAATTTGCGAAAGCAGTGAAACAAATAAATGATGTTCTGGGTCAGGTCCGTGATCATATCGCGAGTTTAGAAGATGCGATCACAGGAATGAAATCCAAGTTCGGTGATGGAGCGATACATCTGAGTAAGGTGGCGATGCATATGAAGGGGGTGGTTGATCGTTGGAAAAATCAATAGGGACCGTTTGTCTATGAGCGAATTTTCGCTTCAGTTTTCCGCTGCACACTCATCACATAAAGGTTCAACCTTTTTGAAATGCGAACAAGGTTTAACCTTTCATCTTCAACGAAACTTCATCCAATATCCTTCACGGACGGTTTTGTTGCTGCAAGAGAGGTCCGACTTCAATCAGCGGAGCTGATTCAGTCGGCACCTCAGACTGGTCACTCTCGAAAGGTCCGTGCCTCATACGAGAGGTCGGACATTGAAGTTGATTGCTTTTCGTCGATGTCGGTTACTCTTGATGAGTAGAGCGAACATCGACGGTTTTTTCTTTTCTGTCGATCTGTATGCTAAACTCTTTGCATACTCCTATGAAACCAGAAGATTTTGTCCATCTGCACGTGCATTCGCACTATTCGCTTTTAGAAGCTCTCCCGAGTCCAAAGGCTCTTGTAAAACGAGCAAAAGAACAAGGAATGAATGCGATCGCTCTTACCGATAATGGGGCGCTTTATGGCGCGGTTGAGTTTTACCAGGCATGTATCGCTGAGGATATAAAGCCGATTATTGGGCTCGACATGTATATTGCACAGAATAAAATGACAGATAAACGTGCGCGTGTTGATGATCGGCCGTATCGTTTAACACTTCTGGCTACAAATGAAAAAGGATATAAAAACTTATTAAAAATTTCTACTTCAGGATTTTTGGAAGGTTTTTACTATAAGCCGCGTGTCGATCATGAATTTTTACGCAAGCATAGCGAGGGGTTGATTGCATTATCGGGAGGTCTTGCCGGAGAGGTGCCTAAGTATATTGCACAAGATGATTATAAAAAAGCAGAAGAAATTGCACTTTTGTATCAAGATATATTTGGAAAGGACAACTTTTATTTAGAATTGATTCATCACCCTGATTTTGATAGTCAGGTAAGCATGAATGAAAAAGTGATGAAATTATCTGAAAAAACGGGTATTCCCCTTGTAGTAACGAGAAATATTTTTTATCTCGATCCTATTGATCGCGATGGATATGAAGCGCAACTTTGTATTCAAAGAGGTCGCACGCTCGATAGTTATCGTCAAACAAAAACACAAGATGTAGACCTTTCTTTCGGAGATGTAAAAGAAGTACTGGAATACTTTAAGGATCAGCCTGAAGCGCTTGAAAATACCAGGAAGATTGCAGATAGAGTAGATTTCAAGATGGATTTAGGGAATAATTATCTTCCTATTTTTCCAATGCCTGAAGGGAAAACGGATAATGAGCATCTCTATGACATGACGCTTATTGGTTTGAAGGAACGATATGGAGATGAGCTTTCTGAAGAGGTAAAGGAACGATTTGAATTTGAGTATAATGTGATCAAGAATATGGGATATGCTTCCTATTTCATTATCGTTCAAGACTTTGTAAATTTTGCAAAAAGTAGAGGGATTTTGGTGGGGCCAGGCCGTGGTTCTGCCGCAGGATCTATTATTTCCTATGCGCTAAAAATTACTGATCTCGATCCATTGCATTATGGACTCCTTTTTGAGCGTTTCTTGAATCCGGATCGTGTATCGATGCCGGATGTAGATATGGACTTTGCAGACTCTCGCCGCGGAGAGGTGCTTGAATATGTGACGAATAAATATGGAGAGGATAAAGTGGCTGGGATTATTACCTTTGGAACCATGAAACCGAAAGCGGCAATTCGTGATGCAGCGCGTGTATTAGGCCTGACATTTGGCGAGGCAGATTTGATTGCAAAAGCATCTCCAGACCCTGTACAGGGGCGTCACACACCGCTCAAAATTGCCATTGAAGAACATCCGGATCTGCGTGATCTGTATCGCAGTAATCCCATGGCTCGTGATGTGGTTGATCTTGCGATGAAAATTGAAGGGAATCCGCGGCATACATCGCAGCATGCTTGTGGTTTTGTGATTGGTGATGTCCCTCTTGTTGAACGTTCACCAATACAAGCCGGACAGCGTGAAGATACGGCTTTTATTACACAATATTCTCTTAACTCAGCCGAGTCGGTTGGTCTTGTAAAAATGGACTTTCTTGGACTATCTAACCTGACCGTGATTCAGGATGCACTCGACATCATTGAAGCGGTGCATGGTAAGAGGATCGATATTGAAAATGTTCCTCTGGATGATCATCAAACATTTGAATTATTAGGGCGCGGAGATACGACGGGTGTATTCCAGTTGGAGTCCGATGGCATGAAGCGTTATATTAAGGATTTAAAGCCAACAGAATTTGAAGATATTGTGGCGATGGTTTCTTTGTATCGACCGGGTCCTTTGTCAGCGGGAATGGTGCCGCAGTATATTAATCGTAAAAATGGCCGTGAAAAAGTGGTATACGATCACCCAATGATGGAAGAAATCCTGAAAGAAACATATGGGGTGACGGTGTATCAGGAGCAGATCATGAAAATCTCTCGTAAATTAGCAGGGTTCACTGCGGGTGAAGCAGATACACTTCGAAAAGCGATGGGAAAGAAAAAGCGAGAAGTGCTTGAAAAAATGTATGACAGTTTCTTGAACGGATGTATCGGTAATGGTGTTCCGAAAAAAACAGCGGAAAAGATTTGGCATGACTGGGAGGGGTTTGCTGACTATGCCTTTAATAAATCACATGCGGCTTGCTATGCGATGATTTCCTATAGAACGGCGTATTTGAAGGCATATTACCCAGCGGAATTTATGGCGGCACTCATGAATTCGGACATCAATACGATTGATCGCATCACAATTGAGGTTGAGGAATGTAAGCGTGTTGGAATTAAGGTATTGCCTCCGGATGTAAATGAATCATATCCGGGGTTTTCTGTTGTTCCGGAAACGGAAAATATTCGTTGGGGATTGGGTGCGGTAAAAAACTTTGGGTATGAAGCAGGGCGCATGGTGCAGCAGGAGCGTAAAGCAAACGGAGAATTTAAGGATTTGGCGGACTTTCTTTCGCGTCTTGATACCAAAGTTATTAATAAGAAAAATATGGAAGCGATGATCAAGTCGGGGGCACTTGATCGCTATGCGGACAGGTCAACCCTCCTTGCCAATTTGGATCAGCTTTTACAATATAATCGCCAAGTACGTAAGGATCAGGAACAGAACCAGGTTTCTCTTTTTGATCTCTCACCAGATATTGCGCAGCAGTCATTGGTCCTGCGGAAAGCGCAGCCTCTGTTATTAAGTGAGATTCTTGCGGCAGAAAAAGAAATGCTTGGATTGTATGTCTCTTCACATCCAGGAGACTTATTTACGGAAGAAATAAAAAAACGCGTTACACCGGCAGTGAATATTGAAAAATGTGAAGAGGATGCCGTCATAAAAATGATGGGTGTTGTTGTAAGTGTGAAAAGAATTTTAACGAAGAAGAAACAAGAACCGATGGCATTTGTGCGGCTTGAAGACGGTTCAGGCTCTTTAGAAATGGTTGTCTTTCCTCGTACATATGCAAAATATAGCGCATCACTTGAAGATAATACCTACATGGTCGTAACCGGAAAAGTGAGTATTCGTGATCGCGGAGAGGAGAAAGAGTGGAGCTTATTATGCGACTCGCTCATTCCGTTCAAGGAAGAAGATATTGGAACGATTGAACATATGTTGATGTCGGGAACCTGGTATGAAGATGGCATAGAAGAACCAGCGGAAGAGATAGAAGAAAGTGGATTGATGATTACGGTTCCCGAAAGACCAACGCATGAAATGATTGATGCATTACGTGCTGTTTTTAAGGGTAGTCCGGGGATAGAGCCCGTGTATTTAATTGTAGAATCTGGGGGTCGTTCACGGAAGGTTCTGACGGAATTTTCCGTTGAAAAATCACAAAAAGTTTTGCAGAAAATAGCGGATATTGTTGGTGAGGGGAAAGTGAGATAATGGCCAATATTAGCAGTTAAATTGGTTAAATCTATTGACATTGCCCGCGGCAAGCCCCAGTGCTTGTCACTGGGGAAGGATAGCGGA
>CAYWYQ010000025.1:0-12303 GCA_964462325.1 uncultured Gammaproteobacteria bacterium
GCTCATATACAAGCGGAGGTGCTACAAAGGCATGCTGAGGCATTTGCAAGCCCCACCCCCCTTCATAAATTCAGACATCGGTATTTCATGCACCGTAAATCCCAAACGTTCTAACATTTCATTTGTTTCCTTTGCACCAGAGGGAATCAATATATGCTTATCAATAACAACGGCATTGCAAGCAAATTTCAATGCATCTTCTTCGCTTATTGGAATAAGGTCTATATTTTTTTCAAGCATTCTTTGCGCCTTTTTAGAAAAGGCACCCGGGAAATAGAATGCTGTATTTTTATCAAGTGGACAAAAACAGGTATCAAGGTGATATAGTCTTGCATCTATTAACTCAATAGGAATGACATCTACGTCGCCAATCTCATTCAAAATGCGAGACAGTTCATGATGAGCTTCCACCGTAGACCTAAATCCATAACCACAAAATAGCCTATCACCGGCCCACAATGTATCTCCATGACCTTCGAGCGCGAATGTAGAATCAATTTGTTTAATCTTAAAATCATTATCTTCAAACCAATCTATACTATACGGCGACTCCCCTTGCCGTTCTGGATACATGAAATTCGATGGTACAAATATATCTTTATATAGTACACCGACATCAACATATGTCATATCCGGCCAACCTTTTTGAGGTGACATCAATTGAACCTCAGCACCAACCTCGAAAAATGTGTCATGTAATTTCTGCCATTGTTCTTTCATGGAGCTTTCAACCTTCGTCGACGCATCCATCCAAGGATTAATTGAGTATTCAATATCGAAATAATCTGGAGGACACATTAAAAACTGTGGTTTCTTCATATGTTTTTATGGTAAATGACGCTTTTTAAATAAAAAGGGGTCCTTACTACTGGCTTCAACATGTGTTCTGCAATGTATATGGATTTGAACGTTGACTTATGAATTTCTCTAGGTGATAACTTTTGGATCAGTAATGAATCTTGCTTCCTGCTATATCTCTAAGCACCCTACTAGTTTATCATATATCTTTTTCAGAAATGGAATACGTTTTACAAATAAAAAATAAATTGCCACTTCAATGAAATAAAGAAATATTCCGCAACATGCTCCGATGAGTGGCATTCCAATAAGTGCTCCGAAGGCAAGTGCTGTTCCAGAACTTAATCCTGGAGTAGAAAATACTTCCCCAGAGAGCCACTCAAGACTCACCATAGTATCGACAAGAAAACCTCCAAAAGCGTAAATTACTCCCAATACCAATCCTAAAACAGTAAAATTGATGACATGGAATTTAATAAGTGATTGTAAAGATATATTCTTCATACGTATTTTTATTGTACCGTCATTTTATGTTTTGCGACAATATTCGCATAATATCAAGACAGTATTGGAATATATTGAATATATGCTACACTTTTGCTAAACAATATATAATCCGGAGAGGTGGCCGAGTGGCTTAAGGCGCATCCTTGGAAAGGATGTTGAGTGAAAGCTCACGCAGGTTCGAATCCTGTCCTCTCCGCCATGAAAAACACTTCAGCCTGTCTGGAGTTTTTTTCATAGCGGGCAGCCGCAAAGCTGAGCAATTTTTTATACAAAATTATAGAGGACAGGATCCTCCCGAACGATCAAGTCCAAGACTTGTAGGAGTGAGGGTATATACTGTCCGTATTGGGGACTGTGTCTGGATATAAGGCTACTTTTTGACCATGCTTAGACAGGATCCTCCCGAATGATCAAGTCAATCAGCGTACCGAGATTGAACCTCAACACGATACTGTCCCCTACACCCCTTTTGCTATTTAAGCTATAATTCCAGCATGAAAATAATCTACCGCCAAACAGATATTTTAAGTCCCTTGAACGTGCTACGAAAAGCAGGTTATTCTCATTTTATTGACCCAAACACCGGAAAAGAAAGTTATATTTTAAGAACCGGACCTGACTTTTATCCAAGATTTCACTTATACGTTTCTCTGCGAGAACAGAATAAAATTGAGTTCAACTTACACATTGACCAAAAGAAAGCTCAATATAAAGGCAGTCATGCACATAATGCCGAATATGACGGGCCAGTGATAGACAAGGAAATCACAAGAATTGCTCTGTGGATTTTTAAAGAAACAAATGCAAGACCTCTTAACAATGATCAGGTTCAGGCACCAGAGCCAAAAGAAGATATACGTAATCAAGCACCAAAACCAGACATGTTCGGCGGTATCTTCTAGAATGCACTATCATGCATGGGCGTTGGATCGTGCTTTTTTATTAAATCATTGAATATTTTTTCAATTTCAAATACGTCTTGCATGCCAACAAGATAGATTTTATCAGGAACGATAACTTTCTTTTTATTTCGCTTCACTTCCCTCCCCGTCCTCAATTCAAATGTGATGTTATTTCCCGCTATTTTTGTTACGCCAGAAAATTGCTCCCAATTAATTCTTCTTGCCTGTTTATCTGTATACTCAATCAAGGCCGTATCCATTACCGCATAATAAGGCCCCGAAGCAAATAACATTCCTAAAGAACGTACGATCAAAAATGCACCAACAAGGGCGAATAAACTCAAGAAAATAGTAGGTATCGTCAAGGGACTTAAATGATCCAAGCTTGCTAGCGAAGCATTATTATTGATTGTTAATTCCAATGTATTTCCTAATAGGATATGGGTCCATATTGCGATCAGCCCCCCACCCCCGAGCAGTAAAAACACAAGACCACCAAATACATCTTTTATCATCGCTGATAAAGGCTTCATTCGTTTCGATTCTACAATAATCTTCGCGGAATCAGACCCTAGCATTTCTCGTAACCCATTTGGTGCATTAGAATTCATATCCAGGTTTGCTAATATATTGATTCTACAACCAAACAGGCCGGTTCAGACGATAATGTATTATCTTCGAGCTTTTCCATGTACCCAATTAACTCATCCTGCTTTGCAAAAGAACATGCAACCTGACTACTAATATCCCCATATAAATATATATTGATCATCTCATCAACTACCTCAGGTCCAAATATCTCTGAAAAAATCTGACGGAATGCATCTTCATCAAAGCTTTCAAGTTCCGTATATATTGCTGATGCATTTGGAGATAGCGTTGTGGAATAAGCGAATTTCAAATTATCAAAGAATTCTAATTCAAAAAAACCATCGCTTTGTACACCCGTATTTGTGGCATCAATCGCACATCGTATTGAATCACACTCAAGTCGTGTATCTGTCATATGAATTGTTTCAATATCCACATCAGAAATCCCTTTGCCGTAAAAACGCATTAAATTAAATGCATCAACTACACCACCTAAATAATATCGCTTTCCGTCATCTGGATTCACCCACCAAGCTTCTCCATAGCTCTCCACCTGTAAAAATATTTTTCCTAAATGATTTTGAGTAAAAGATGAATCATGTGGCATTGCACCTTCACCATTTACCTTGAATCCGGCAATAGCCTCTTCCTTATCGGTATATCCATCATTATCTGTATCAGTGAAATATGGATTTGACCGAATTGCTTTTTCAAAATTATCTACCAATCCATCCCCATCTATATCTGAACCAGACACTTGATAAAATCCAATCGGTATTTTATCTAAATCAGTATTCGTAATACCAATGCCCTCCTGGCGCATTAATTGATATGCATTCTCAGGACGATAGAGAAAATGCCTTGATGTATCAAGTGGATTCACCCACCAAGCTTCGCCATTTTGTTCAACCTGTAGAAGGATCGATCCAGAAAATCTGTCTCCTAAATCATTTGAAGCATGAACCGAATAGAATGGAACAAGGGTAAATAGACATAATAAAACAAAATGAGAAATTCTTAATAATATCATATGTATTGATTATACATCTGCAAAAAAAAATTAAAAAAATTATCTACAGAAAAAGATCCGTGATGCGGATCTTTTTCTGTAGAGGATTACTGCGCAAGTAATCCGTCAATAATCTGAGTGATATTTGTATATGGCACTGCTCCTGAAACAAGTTGCCCATTGATGAATGTTGCTGGCGTTCCATTCGCTCCTGCTGCTTGCGCTGATGCAAGGTCTTCCGCTACATCTGTTGCGAATGTCTGATCGCTAAGGCATGTCTCAAATTTCCTTATATTGAGTCCTATATCAGATGCAATGTCGAGGTATAAATCCTCTCCCAACTGCGATTGATTTGCAAAGAGCTCATCTGAATATTCCCAAAATTTTCCTTGGTCTGCTGCACATTCAGATGCAAGTGCGGCAGGTGTCGCCTGTGGATGGAATGAAAGCGGTAAATGCCTATATACCCACGCAACATCATCTCCATATGCATCCACAACCTGTTGCAATGTTGGGTGATGTCTTTCGCAAAAAGGACATTCAAAGTCAGAATATTCAATCATTATTACTTTCGCCTCTTTAATGTCTCCAATGATGTGATCATCCTCTGTAACGGGTGCGAGTACAATATCCCCTGCCGCTACCGCACCTGCAGAAGGGTCAACAACAACGGCAGTATCAGTGTTTTTAGATTCTCCGTTTTTCTTTATTTTTAGCCCACCTGCAAAAGAAATACTATTTATAATTAGTGCAACAGCGATACCTGTTACAAGTCCGAATACGAATATTCCATTTGAACTTCCTTCAAAAAAACCTTTTGATTCTTGTTTCATACTATTGTTTAATTGTATAAGCCCTCCAACTATCTTCTGTAGAACGCTTTTTTATTCGATATAAAACTGCTATTCCATGCAGGATAGTGCTGCAAAAAACTGCCCAGGAGTAAGCCCCAAGTATTTTACCTCACCTATTCTAAAAAAGTCTAGGATGAATCTAATAATACCATACCAAATTAAAAAAACAGAAATATAGGTGCCTTTTGGACGCTTTTTTCTTGCGAGCCACAAAAACACGAGCCCTAATATAAGTCCATTGATGGATAGATAGAGTCCATGATCATGCCGAACAATCTCGTCCGGATATTCAACGCCTAATACAAAGTCCGTTGCCGTACCTGGATGATCATGAATAAGAAAACAACCGATGCGACCAATCCATAATCCAAATGGAAGGCCAAAAAGCGATGCTTCTGCATAGTGATAGACATTTACCTTTCTTTTTCGTAAATACCAAATAGCTGCAAGGATTGCACCAATAAACCCCCCAAATACCGACATTCCACCATTCCATATCGCAAAAATTTCAAGCGGTCTCATTAAGATATCTGTTGAGGCATAAAAGAATATATACCCCAAACGAGCACCAATAATTGATGCAATCATAACCCAAACAAACAAATCAAGAATTATTTTAACATCTAATCCTTGTTTCTTTGCAAATTGTCCTGAAATATAACCTCCAAAAAGAAAACCAAGTGCAACAAAAAGACCCCACACATACAATGTAAGAGGCCCTAAAGTAATTGTCGTCCATTCAAAATAAGGAATCATATCTCATTATTCTGGATGCACAAGATGATGTTTTGTTAATTGCTGGTATGCGTACGCAACCCTCAAAACGGCATCATCGTCATCTGTCTTTCCAATAATCTGTAATCCAATCGGTAATCCATCATCACTAAATCCACATGGAATAGAGATTGCAGGAATTCCTGCAATATTCGCTGTTGTTGTAAAGATGTCAGATAAGTACATAGAAATCGGATCATCAATTTTTTCTCCAAATTTCCAGGCAACCGTAGGTGCCGTTGGAGCAATAATCACATCTACCTTTTCAAAAACAGTATTCATTTCCTGTAAAATTGCTGTGCGAACTGCCTGTGCCTTTTTGTAATACGCATCATGATATCCGGTAGATAGAATATAGGTTCCAAGCATGATTCTGCGCTTTACTTCTGTTCCAAATCCGGCCCCGCGCGCCTGAAGATAGCTATTTTCTAACGTACCATTTGCACGTGTTCCATATCGCATTCCGTCAAAACGCGCCATATTAGAGCTTACCTCGGCAGGCATCATAATATAATAGGTCGGTAAGGCGTATTCTGTCAGAGGTAGATTCACGTCAACAATTTCCGCTCCATTCTTTTTCAAGACACCAATCGCATCTCTTACCTTTATCTGAACCCATTCATCCATTCCTTCTATGAAATATTCTTTTGGTACACCAATACGCATTCCATCGACATTCTTGTTCAGTAATTCTGCAATGGCTTTTTCAGGGACTATTCTGGAAGTTGCATCATTTTCATCCTTACCCTCTATAACCTCGAGAATAATTGCAGCGTCTTCAACCGTACGAGCAAAAGGCCCAATTTGATCGAGACTAGACGCCATTGCAATCAATCCGTAACGAGAAACTCGTCCATAAGTTGGCTTCATACCAGTTACACCACATAAAGAGGCAGGCTGTCGTATTGAACCACCCGTATCGGACCCCAATGAAGCTGGAACCATTCCTGCCGCAACGGCAGCAGCAGAACCTCCGCTTGACCCACCCGGAATCATTTCTGTATTCCATGGATTTTTTGTCTTTTTATATGTAGACGTTTCTGTACTTCCTCCCATAGCAAACTCATCCATATTTGTTCGCCCAATGATAACCGCACCAGCATCGATAAGTTTTTGAACCGCTGTACCCGTGTAGGTAGATTTGTGTTCAGCAAGCATCCTTGAACTTGCAGATGCAATATGTCCCGCATAATTCATATTATCCTTAATCGCGATAGGAACGCCGGCTAAACGAGGGAGGGTTTCGCCTGCTACCCTCATGTCATCTATTTTTTGAGCATGCTTTTTTGCACTTTCTGTAAACACCTCTAAAAATGCTCCAATTTCGTCATCTTTCGCTTCAATTTGATTCAAGTAAAATTCTATTACTTCAAGAGCAGTTATCTCTCCATTTGCAATCGCATCTCGTATTCCTCGTACTGTTGTATATTCCATATTATTCAAAAATAGCAGGTACTTCTAAAGCATTACCCGTTTTTTGCGGGAAGGCCTCGATGATTGCATCTCGTTCTTCTGTGGTACTTTCAGAAATTTCATCATCAACAAATACATTTTCAAGATCAGTTATATATGCTTTTGTGTCTATATTAGATGTATCAACCTCTGATAATTGGCCAATATACTCAAGAATTTTCGGGAGGTCTTTTCCCAATTTTACCTTTTCTTCATCCGTTAATTCTAACTTTGCAAGTTTTGCGATGTGATCAATATCAATTTGTTCCATAGTTCTATTTTACCGAATCATAACCGCAAAATCACCTTCTGACAAGACATTGACCCCTAAATCTTTCGCCTTCTTTAGCTTTGACCCTGGATTCTCTCCCACTAAAAGGTAATCCGTATTCTTACTCACCGACGTGGAAACTATTCCACCATTCGCGCGAATCAAATCCTTTATCTCCTCCCGTGACATAGATACCAGTGAACCTGTGAGTACAAATGTTTTTCCAGAAAGTTTTTGACTTTCAAATACTTCATCCAAAATCACAACACCGTATTCCTTATACCGATTAATCAGTTCTTTTGCAAAATCACTCTGAAAATATTCGTATATCGACTGCGCAACGACTTCTCCAATGTCTCGAATATCTTCAAGCGATTCCATGGGTGCTTCCATTAGAACATCAATGGATTTATATTGTTTTGCTAGCAGGAAAGAAGTTTCTCCGCCAACATGTTTTATACCAAGAGATCGGATAAAATCTGATAATGAAATCCGTTTCTTACTTTGTATTTCGGTAATAATTTTCTTTGCAGACACCTCTCCAAATCCCTCCCAATCCTGAAAATCACCTTCTTGTAATGTAAATAAATCCGCTGGAGAGGAAATTAATCCCTCTGATATAAATTTTTCAATCGTCTTTCCGCCGATACCGTCCATGCCAAATGCACGCACTGCATAGAGAATCCTTTCTTTTTCAATAGAAAAACATTGCGAATTTGAACAATATATATCAACCTGACCTTTTTTCTTCTTTAGAGAAGCATTGCAAACGGGACAAGTGTCAGGCATGAAGATTTTCTGCTCATCACCTGTTCTGAGTTCGGAAAAGCTCTTAATAATTTTTGGAATAATATCTCCCGATTTAATCAGTACAACTGTGTCACCAATACATAAATCTAACCGCTTAATTTCATCCATATTATGCAGTGTGGCATGCGATACCGTTGTTCCTGCAACGGATACTGGGTCGACTGTGGCAACGGGAGTGAGTTTTCCTGTTCGACCCACAAACCAATGCACCTCTTTTAAAACAGTCGTCACTTCTTCTGCTGGAAATTTCCAAGCAACTAATCCTCGAGGCGTTTTTCCAACGACACCAAGTTTTGTGTATACATCTTGATTATCTACACGTACAACAAGCCCATCAATCCAGTACGAAAATCTATCTTTCTTTTTTTCATATTTCTTATAGGTATCCAGAATATCGTCCACAGAATGGGCGAGGATACCGTCCGCCGTCGCAAATCCCAATTTTTTTAAAAGGGACATGCCTTCTGTTTGCGTCTGATGATTCACGCCATCAATATGCCATGCACGAAAACGCAAAGGGCGCGAAGCAGCGACTTTTGAATCTAATTGCCTGACACTCCCTGCCGCCAAATTTCTTGGATTTGCAAATAATACCCTCCCCTTATTTTCTCGTTTTTTATTAAGCGCATCAAAGTCACTCTTTGTAATATAAATCTCTCCGCGTACCTCTATTGTCCCTGAAATATCAATATCTTCCACATTCCTCAAATGTAGAGGGATAGATTTTATTGTTCGAACATTCTGCGTAACATCTTCACCAATTTTTCCATCGCCTCGTGTCGCAGCCGTTATAAGCTCACCGTTTTCATAAATGAGCGCAATAGCTAAACCATCAATCTTGGTCATGAGATATAAATCATCTATTTTCACTTTTCCGTATTTCTCAATCCGTTTCTTCCATTTTTTCAATTCATCAAAACTAAATACATCCTCCATGGAAAGCATGCGCGAACGATGTGTAAACTTTTTAAATGCATCAAGAGGCTTCCCTGCAATGCGTTGTGTAGGAGAATTTTTTGTAATCAAAGACGGGAATTCTTGCTCTAATTCGAATAGCTCATGTTTCAAGCTATCAAGTGCCCCTTCGGAAATCTCTGCCGAATCTTCTACATGATAGAGATGTCTATGATGATCAATAAGCGTACGTAATTTTTGTATTCTTTTTTTCGCTTCCATCTTATTCATGGATGCATTTTAGCAAATATATTGCATATTGAGTAATAAAAAATCCGCTTTTTGCGGAGAGTTTTAAGTGTAAAGTACCCATCGCTCTAAAAGCAATGAAACCGTGTATGACATATGAATGCTTCCAATAACATATGTAACGCAGTACAAGCCAAGACTGAGTTCCCGAATGACTGTTTCAACCCTCCTTCTTCCATGAATGGCAGCGATGTCCCACAGATTCAGAAATGAATCCTGAATATGATCGAATTCCATGGAAATGAACTTTTCCGAATTCCACAGATAGACAACGAACTTCATGAAGTCATGAATATCGGACCGCAATCGTTTATTGTTTCGATGACCCACGATTCCTCCCAATGCCAATCTTAATGTATAAAAATGAGCCATAAAAAGCAAACGCCCCGGTTTGGGGCGTATTATTCTTTCACAACGTAGACATGCATTTTCCATTCTACAAGTCCGACACCGCTCCGACTGAGCGTGATCGTAATGCGCATGAAAGGCAGTCTCTTGTGAGACCCATATTATTCATAAAGACTCGGTCTTCGCGCAATAACTAAGTCATAATATATTGTGAATAATGTCAATCTATATAAAGAAACCTAAATACCATTCAAACATGTGATTTCCAAATATCATGACAATAATTGTCGCCACAGCGAGAAAAGTGCCAAATGGCATATGGTCATGCATATTTCTCTTTTTCAGTAATAATAATGCGATACCGATAATAGCTCCTAAAATATAGGCAAGGAATACGGTAATGGTACCCAGAATAGGACCAAGAAGTATTCCAATAAGCAATCCTAATCGCATATCACCTCCTCCGACCCAATGACCGTGGGAAATAATATATTGTGCCCCAAAAAATGTACCTAATAATAGTCCACCAAGAAGAATAACGGCACCATTTATGCCAAGAGCAATATTAAACAAAAGTGCCACGATAGTTGCCGGTATGGTAAATCGATCGAGAATGACCTCATATTTAAAATCATACACGAAGATAATCACCAGGAATGTCGCAATAATTGCATCGCGTATAAAAAGAACTATCCATTGCGAAGCCTCTACATCAATTGGATATCCAATACCAAACGCGGCTCGCGCATAAAATGCAGCAAATAGAATACCCATCATGAGTTCTATAGCCGGATATTGCCACTCAATAACCTCTGAGCAATGCCTGCACTTCCCTCTTAGTCGCAAGAAGCTCAAAATAGGAATGGTATCAGAAATATGAGCAGGAACAAGACATTTCTTACATGCAGACTTTTTTCCGCTGAACAATGTCCCTTCATTAATGCGAATAATAGCTGCATTAATAATGCCGCCCACAAATACGCCAATAACTCCAAAAATAATAGGCCAAATCCATGTCATCATAATGTAGGCAATGATTCACATTCTCCCGCACTAAATCCGCTTGGAGTTAAGCAATTTACCCCTTTTTGCACACCCAATGCTCTATTTACTGACTCAAGTTCAAACTGAATACGATAATCCTCTCCATCAGATGCATAGCAATAGGCATTCACAATTCCTCCGCAAGATGACTTTTTCTTTAGACCCTTTGTTGGTGTTCCAGCAATGTACTGTGCATACACTTTTTCTTGTTCAGAGGAACAATTAGCCTTGAACCCTGAATGTGTAAGACAAGAAGAGCTCACCGTACCAAGAGGCATGACTTCTTCTGTTTCAGGATAGGAATTTACATCATTGAAATATAATTCAAGTGATAGCTGCGACTGACGTACATCAGAAAGACGTACTGCATCCCGCATACTTGATCGAGCTGTTTGTATAGCAAGCAGTGCAACAACACCTAAAACGCCCACAATTAAGCCAATAATAAGTATTTCTTTTTTTGGAACCCCCAATATGTCTTCCATACGGATAAAGTATATCATGTGTTAAGCAATGACCTTGTTCTTGCAATCAATTCTTGTGGAATAAACTGCCCTTCAAGAAGACATCCATCAACCTGTCGTACTATTTTTTTCAACTGCTTCCTCTCTACATTATTCACAATGAGGACTATTTTCATTGCATTATGTACCGGGCTTGTACGCATGGCATGTATTGCATCATATATATCCTCAACGCATGTTGCGTCTAAATACAGGATGTCTGGCTTGAATCTACTCGCATGACGCATCCCTTCAGAATAATTGTCATATATTTCAACCTCGAAACGCTCAGACAAGAGACGTTTTGCATAAATGGTACCAAGATGTTTGTCTTGTAGAATGATAAGCACCTTGTTGTTCATAGGCTAATTAGACGACTTTTTCTGCTTAAAATCTTTCATCGCCAATCCTGCTGCCACGGAAAAACGCGGGCCGATTTCATCAAGTACTGGACGTAATTCCTTTGGTGAAACGACACGTGCCCAAGGATCTCCTAAATAGACATTCATATTTACCGCCTCTGTTACTAATGGATCTAAGTACGGCAAATGTGCAGATCCTCCCGTAATAATGATCTTTTCGATCGAATCATGCTCATGAAATTGTTGCTGGCCATATTGATTAATGGAATAACGAATCTCGTGTAAAATAGGTGCCATTACCTCTTGAAGTCCCGGTGGCATCTCTGTTCCATCTGCATAGGATAGGTCTTGCTTGATCTGCTCTGCATCTTCTATGGACACTCCCATTTGCTTTGCCAGCCTATCTGTAATCACTGCTCCGCCTACCTTAACACTCCGATGCAAATACGGTATACCTTCCTGAGCAATAGTAATATTTGTTCGTTCATATCCAATATCAACGATCATAACTCTGGACTTATCATTCCCAATCAATGATCGAATCAGCGCGAATGCCTCTGTTTCAAGCGAAACAAGCTTGAGTCCTGCCCCTTTAAAAATATCGACGTATTTTTGGACCATTTTTTTTGATGATCCCGAAACAAGAACTCGAATATGTTTGCGTATTTTCGACTTCTCACCGAGGGGAATAAAGGCATCAGTCTTTCTTTGTGCTTCCTTTTCTTCTTTCTTTTTTGGCAAGATCGATGCCTTTGGGAGTAAATCTTTATCTAATATCGTTGAATCTAAAATCATTTCTTCAAGCGGTAAGGGAAGGAGTTTTGAAACTTGGGCCTCAATCATTTTTTGTACATCAACTTCTGCATTTTTTGGTT
>CAYWYQ010000026.1:0-11056 GCA_964462325.1 uncultured Gammaproteobacteria bacterium
TCGAACCGAAAAAATAACAAGTTGATTGTCCATTTCTACGGTCGTTGGAGAGTTTAGTAATCCTGCAAATGTTCCTTCGGTGTATTTTCGAAGTCGATCGACCAAATCTCCACTTCCCTCCATGCCTTCCAAAATCTCCTGAAGATCTGACATGATTGGATATTCTGCGCGTTCAAGATCTGCAAGCGTTAAATCAGGTGTAATATCTCGCTTAGCATAGGCTTCGAGGATTGCTCGATCAAGCATTGAATCTTCCGCAGGAGTAAATCCTTGCTTATTTGTCTGTCCAATTGGCTGACCAATCATGATGCGTAAAAGACCTTTCAGTGTAATAACAGCACTACGCAATATATCCTCAACCGATGTTTCTTCTCCAACCGGATGCGGTAAATCAAATGGATTTACCTTACTTTCAGAGGCAAGTGATACATTGACATATGTTCCACCAACCGCATCAGACAAGGTCCTATATTCCATTTCCGGATCAATAATCAGCACATCTGTCCCCATCATCATGGAACGCAGAACTTCTAATTTTACTGCATAACTTTTTCCGGCCCCAGAAGTAGCAAAGACAACTGAATTCGCATTTTGCATTGAAAATCTATCAAAAAGAACCAAGGAATTATTATGCCTATTTATTCCATACAGAATACCCTTGTCGCTCGTCAGATCAGAGGAAATGAACGGGAATGAAGACGCAATCGGACTCGTATTCATGTTAAAAGTAATCATCAATTCATCATTTCCTAGCGGGAATGTTGAATTAAACCCTTGTTCCGATTGATAAAACCCTCGCTTTGAATAGATAAGTTTTGAGCCAAAAATAGATTCTACTTCTCCGGTACGACGATCCAGCTCTTCCTTATCATCCGCATATAATGTGACATAAAAGGCAAACTGAAAGAAATGCTCAACTCCTTGTGTTAAGTCATCTCGTAATTGCTCCATGTTTCGAAGAGCTGCTTCTCGAAGAGGATCACGAGGCGCGCCTTTTTCATTATCAGAAACAATTTGTGCAGAAACAATCCCCACCTTATTTCTGAGTTGTTTTAAAATAACCTCTGTCTTCACAGGATAAAAGAACATCCCAATATCAAGCGTCCCATTATAATTTATGATCGGTGCCCCCCATCCCATGCCGACAAAACGAGGATATCCAATCACAAACATTGTGCGTACATATTTGCTACCAAGGCGCAGAAAATCTGGGTTCACTTGAAAGGAAGCCGGCGCGATTAAGTCTCGGATGGTGACGGTTCCCCTCTTGAATAATCTCTCTTCTTCAAGCGTTGCTTTTTCTTTTGCAATTTTAAGCTCTTTCTCCGACATATTCGGAGCTTTCGCCTGAATGCGCTTATCGTATTTTTTTTCTAAATCCCTCGCTTCAATTGCCATAATTCAATTTAAAATCCTTGATCAAGCTCTAACTGCCCCACCGGAGCCAATTGTTGCTGATCATATACATCTGGATTATATGTCGTGTAATACAGTTCGATTAAACTTTGTGTATCAAGAACGGCGCCCTGTAAACCAATGCCCGAAAGTCCGGTTTGAATAAGTGACGTACGCTGTAATAAATCATGCTTCCTTCGGCGAAACTCTTTTTCACTTAATTTAACGAGCGATGCGGGAGAAAGAGCCGAACCAAGCTTTGACCAAAACCCCCTTCGCTTATCTGTAACCGGATCATAAGGAACAATAATATAAAACCGTTTTTGCATTATTTCTCCCAATTCTACTAATTCATTTACAAAGCTCGCATAATCCCGGATTTGAGATTTTAATAGTTCATTGTCTATTTGTTTTTCCTGCTCCTTCATTGCATCCAAATAAGCATCGATATTCATTTTTCTCGACTGAACAACAACTTGCAACGGATATTCAATACTATTGAGGAATTGCATATAGGACTGAATCATTGCTTGCTGCTCTTCCTGCGATTTCAGGGCAAAGTTAATACTAGATACCATAATAACGGATCGTAACGTTCCATCCTTCAATACAACAACATCTTCGCGAATTTCAGAAATATCTAAAAATCGCTGCGTTGGTGGCCCAGGTTTCGCTTTTTTTACTTTTTGTTTCTTGTTTTTTGCCATATTAATCAAGACGTTTTTCTCCTTCTGGGTGATACGCACCGCCTGTATTTACAATCAAGGAAAGTTCAGAAAGTCTTGAACTTCCAAGCGCTCTCTTTTTTGGAATAATTTCTTTCTTTTTCTCTTCAGGTGCTTTCTTCATGTATTCTTTCAATTCTGCATCTGTCATTGTTTTATCCCAAACACGCAGCATCGGCCTTCTAAAGGTCTGTATCATATTTAGGAATATATAGTGAAATGGTTGCCCATTCACTTTTGCAAAGGCAAATGCTGATCCAAACGCGAGTACAATGACCATGAGCGGAATAGATATAATCATCTTTGAAATAATTCGAAAGATAAGAAAATCAACAAAAAGCACCACAAGCATGATGACAAATTGGCGTCCGGTTACCGGGCCAATGATCTTTGCTTCAACATCGAGGAATTGTGGTACAACAAATTGATTCGCCATAATAGAAGTATAGCAAAGGTTTAGAATCTGGTCTTGTTATTAAATTGCATAATGACTTGTATTTCACCTGCCGAGAGACTTTCTTCACCACGTTCACGTCGTTTTGCCGCTACTTCTGATAATGAAATTCCTGCTGTAAGCGATGTTTGCATCATCTGCACGTACAGTGCATGCACAGGGCTTTTGCGCCATGCCTTAATACCTGCAATACGATCCGTATAGGATGTCTCTTCTAGCACATTCAGTCGTTCCTCTAATTCATCCATTCTATCTTCCGGTCTTGCAGCAATACGCCTAAAATCTGCCACGCCCATACGTGCCAATTCATCAACAGGACCAATTAATTTCTTGCGATAAACAATATCGGTCACCTTCTGCTTCCCATCTCGACTTGCATGAACGGATGGTTCAGAAAGCTTTGGTTTCACAGGTTTCGGCTGCGCAGCTTTCACCAGAATCTCATCAGCCTGTTTTGGCATGCGTTTTATCTGCAAATCTTGTTCTTCCGATTTCGTCCTCGCAGCACTTACTTGTACATGCGTATTTACAGGACGATCCGTATTATGAGGTGCTGATTTGGTTAATGATGCAAAATGCTTTTTCTCCAGTTCTCTTTCCTTTTTTTCAATAACCGATCTATCTGATATTTTTTGTTTTTTTGGCAAAAGAGATTTTTCATATGTCATTCTCTTTTCTGCAATCATTGAAGCAATTTCCGTTGCCTGATTCTCTGTGAGTTTATATCTCTCCGCAAGAAGACGTTCTATTTTTCTTTCACTGCGAATACCTTTTACACCTGAATGAATGATTTGTCTTGCCGCTGCTTTCTTCATTCTTTTCCGCAAAATAGGCCATATCTCGTCAAGAAGATCATCCGTCATCTGTACCACGGATCGAGTATGATGAGAAGAATCCTGCACGCGCGTTTTTTGCTCAAGAACTTTCCCCTGCGCCTTATGTTCTTTTGCATATTCGCCCGCAATAATAGGCACCTCTTTTGTAAGTGCATGTGTTACAGCTTTTACTGGTAATGTCGATGGCTGATTTATTTTTGCTTTTTGAACGTTTTCTTCCTTAGGTTTCGCAATAATAGCTTTGTCGGCTGGTATTTTTGTCTTTTGTATTTTCTCTTCTTTTGATTCTATTTTTTTACCCTCTGTTTTCTGTACAGATCGTTTTGGTTTTTTTGTATCTATTGCCGACAATATCCCTTCCGCTACTTGATCAGCTAATTCGAGTCCTCCCAAATGCGCTCCGCGCATAAGCATTTTCTTTGTTGCAGCACGTTCACGCCTTCCTTCGATATATGCTTTTGTCAAAAATACGAGTCTTTCCTTCAAACTTTCTGGCAATGTAATATTTTTTTCTTGTAAAACAGTGCTTAAAATATCAGAAGATTCTTTCTGATCCACTGGAACACGATAGACAGGATAGTCCGATACTTTTCCACCCAATTTTTCAATATCGATGATTATACTAGGGAGATAATTCTCCATTGGTAATATAAAATAGCCAAGAAAATCTCTAACAAACTCTCTTTTCTTGCGATCATCAAATCCAAAAGCTTTTTGACTCATCTCGAGCAAAGCTTCAATATCTATATTTTTTTTAATTACTGCACCTCTTAAAGCAAAAATCTCTTTTTTTCTCTCTATTTCAATATTGTATTTCTGTAATAATTTTTCAATATCTTCAGAAATAGAAGTATCAAATATATAATCTACAATATTCGGATATTTCATTAGCGTTTCCTCCATATATCTAAATACTAGAAGTTAAACAGATATTCTTCAATATCATGAGCGCTCTTCTCTAGCGCAGACGCTCGTTGTTTTTGCTTTTCATTTCCACTACTTAAAGTGCTTGCATGCGCCCTATTCGCTTTTATTATTTTTTCAGCAGTAGCCTTCAATCTTTGAACCTGTGAATTATCACCTAATTTTTGAGCATCTCTAAGCTGCCCCTTAATTCCACCTTTTTGCTTGCTGCTATTAGAAATACCACTAATTATTCTAGCTACATCGCTTCCAGATTTTATTAATGCATCATCGATATGTTCTATATTTTCAATATTTTTAGCTATAGAATCTTCGAAAGCTCGGGAAGTATTCTTATCTGCTATATTTCCATTAACATCTATACTGAAATTTAGCATTGGATCTTTGTCTAGTCTTGCTTTTGCGCGGAGAACCCTCCTTCCCTCTGTAGAACCAGAACCTGTATCTCGAGCATCGAGCATAAACGCTACTTCATCTCTTATATCAGATTGCATGGACTCAAAATCAAATGTATCAGGATTATTTAATACCCCCTCCATTAACTCATCCTCATTTTCGCTAATCATCTCTTGTGTTATTTGAGAACCCTTCATAGCCCCTGTTTTAAAGGCTTGTTTCACAATAGACGAATTTTCTAAGTCATCATCGTTAAGATTTCCACTTCTAATTCTCCCCCTTGTAGCAGCAGCCTTTGCACTAGATTCAATGCGTTCCTGGGGAGTCATAGCGAAAATATCACCATAATTTTTATTTAAAGCAAAATTCTTCAAATCAGTGCCTGCTTTACCAGATTCAACATCATCGAGGAATGAAGTTTCCCGATACTTACCAGTTCCGTTTCCATTTTCATCCAATATCTCTTTACGCGTATGCTTTACATTATGCAATTGCTCCCTTACATCTGAGTTCTTCAATGCATCTTCAGATAGCATGCTCGCTTTAAAGTCTGCATCATTTATAACCTCTGCGCGTGCATCTTCATCAAGTAAGTGCATATTTCCGGCCTTTGTCTTGAGAATATTCTCTTTAAGAGATTTCTTTTCTTTTGGATCTTCAATATGATCCATGAATCCATCTTGGTCTGATGCCTTCATGGCAGCCGTTACAATACGATCACCCTCATCCTGGCCAAATTGTGAACGCAAATTCTTCTGCAAATCTTTGTCACCAAGAATAGACCGCAGCACAGAACCGTGTTGCGCTAATTTTTCTGGCGACATTAATGCACGCCTTGCCGCGCCTGCCTTGCTTGTATTTGAAAGAACATCCACGGCTGTTTTTGCATTTTCAAGTTTCCAGCGCTGACTCTTGTCTTTAATGCTTGCATCTGCCGCCTTATTCTGCGCATCCATAATGCTTCCGATTGCTGTATCTGCTGCACTTCCAGCCCGGCTAATCTGATTAGTAACCGGTCGTACTAGAGCACCAGCATATGGCACGCGACCAAGCGTTTCTGCAATTCCCGTCGTACCACGAGCTATTCCTTGTGCAAATCTTGTTGCTCTATTAGAACTAGAACGCAGTCCTTTATACGCACCAAATCCAGCTCCACCTGCAGTCAGTGCACCTAATGATGCACCAGCGACACCTGCAGTCAGTGCACCTGCTGCCAAACCAACACTGCTTGCAGCTGCGCCCGCTGCAATCTTTCCTTTATGCTGCCATGCTGTTTTTCCGGCTTTACTGTACACTCCGCGTGCAAATCCTTCCCCCTTCTTCATGATTGCACCTAATCCACTCGCGCCCGCAGCAATATCGGCCGCTACTTTTAATCCAACAAAAAGTAGTACCGTTGCAATAACCGTACTCATCATACTCGTTCCTTCAAGGGCCTTTATAATGGTGCTCACTTCCGTGTCAGGAATTTTAAACCCCTCTTTATCGGCTAAATCGCCCCCGCTTGAAATAGCAAGAGACAACCAGAGGAAAAACATGAGTACTGGACCGAATAAAAGAAGTGCTTGAAATTGCTTTGACCACTGCGAAACTATTGTGCCCATGAATCCATAGCTTCCCTTCAGTCCCATTGCAAAGAAAGCGAGTGGTGACAATACAATTAAAATCCATAAAAGGATTATTCTAAGCAAGAATGCAATAAGCATTGCACCGACCGCAATAAGCATTGATAGAATCAATAAAAATTTCAAAATCGCCGTTCCGGTAAGTTGCACTGCCGCTAAATTCGCTGCGGCATACCCTTGAGCCGATACCGATGAAATGAAGATGTTCTGTGCAGAAAATAACTCTACGAGGTTTCCGGCTGCAATGTCTTTTACCGCATTTGCGAATGTCAACGTAACAACCTGACTCAAATCCACAGCAAGTAAAGAGATCGTGCGACTAAAATTCATGAGTACGACCGCAAAAAAGACCATGACAATTTGTTTCTGAACACCAGCTGCACTTCCTCCACCAGGAAGTAAGTTTTTAATCGCAATACCAAGAAGAGCAATCACCACAAACATATTCAACACATCTCGCACAAGTGGCCAACCTAAATCAATAATTGAACTATCACCAAAACCATTATACCCAACAACGGCAATCAGCATGGACATGAGTCCGACGAGCAGCTGCCCCATCATCCAAACAACCGTTTCAGCTATATAAGCAACAGACGTCAATATTTTGTCATACACCGCTTCGTCAAAGGCACTTACGGTAGAGTTTTCCGCCTCTTTTGCAGGAGTTTCCTTTGGCTCCTCTTCCTCTGGCTCCTCTTCCTCTTCTTCCTCGTCTTCCTCTACAGCAGGAGTTTCTGCCTCATCTGCAGACTCCTCTACTACGGGGGCATCTGTTGCTGCCTCTTCTGCAAATGAAATTCCAACACCTCCTATGAACACAACCGCCAAAACAAAACAAAAAATTACCGGAGTTTTATGCCGAATGAGAAACGCTGTGACACGTGATAATCTACGTGTGATTTTCTTCATAACTTCTACAAGTATAGCATGTTCGCTGGATGTATTTTTCAGTCATACACATTACATTTTTTCCTATTTTTCGCCCATACCGAGCCGTCCAATCTTCCGAGGTCCGACCTCAAGGTCGGACCTCAAGGTCGGACCTACTTATCCACAGGAGGTTGAACCTCCATCTCGCGAAGTTGAACCTCGAATACGTATTTATTTACAAATCACCAGTAAATACAATGAATCGGTGATTTCTCATCGTGCGAGGTTGAACCTCGGTTTGGGGAGGTTGAACCTCGTCCCTCATTGAGCGTTGACAAATAAAAGAGCGGACCCGGTAAAAGGTCCGCAAGTGTTACGGAATTTGGAGGAAGAATTCACATCCTCCTTGTCCATTTGTTTGCATGATAGGCGCAAGCAAATCCTGCCCCCATTCTGCCGAGAAAAAACCAACGGCTGTTCCCGGAGGAAACGGTGCCTGACAAGCGCTCTGACCAATGCCGTTTACCGTGACGTATTCCACAGAAAAACGAAACTGATCGCCACTTTGCACGCCTGGACGGACATATCCGATCACATCTGGTTGTGCACTCGTCATGGTATTCGTCCAATGCTCTTCCAGTCCAGATTGCGAAAGATACACTCCCGCAAGAGTCACAGATTGCATATCCACTCCAGGCAAATGCCACGACAACATGAAGTCATCCGAATGGAGTGGGCTTGGAGCAGATGTATCAATCAACACCCCGACGGTATCAATTGCCCGGTCTGTATCTACCGCATCCGTGTCCTGCACCATATCCGAATCCGTATCTGAATACGTATCCGTTGGCATATCCGTGTCTTCAACAGGCAAATCGGAATCTGTGTCATCGCCCGTATTCTGACCGGTGTCATCAATCCCCCCTTGCCCCTCGTCTACCGGAGGATTATAGGAGCTATTGAAACCGCCGCATGTATTGATCGATTGGTCGTCAACACAATACATATCAGCCGCACATGACCCTACCTGCAAACTGGAAAGATCAATCACACCATCATCAACAACCCGAATTTCCCTGTGTCCAAATCCCATCTTGAGCAAACTATCCCAATTAAACACAGGATATGCCATCCCGTCCCCAATTGCATAGACGTCGCTTTTCGAGAATTCTTTGACAAGTTCGCCCATGTACAGAGCATCACTACCACCCGGAAATGAAGGAATCAAATCCTCGTTTGTTTCGGATGCAAGTGTGTCAATGAGTGGTCCTTCATCGTAGCAGGCCATCTCTTCATCCGTCACCAAGGCGACGTCGGCGAAGCTCAAGCCATAAGACCAGAAGACGGATTCATCAAGAAAAGGCCGTTTTTCACCATCATGCACAATGTAGACATCTGGATTATCCGGCGTCATGATCAGACTTCCGTCCGGATGCCATTTCGCTGTTTCGAGTAATGACATGAAGTAATCACCGCCCGGCAAGTCGCAGTACATGTCTTCTACCGGGTAATCATCGACCTCGCCCGTACTGTAGTTCCGTGCGCGGATCGACAAAGTATCAATCGACTGACCGAGTACAGCATCTTCCCATGCCTGTCCCTCGTGACGACCCATATGAATGTGATCACCAGAGGAATTCCCCGTATTACCTTCGTAGCCGATCAATTGACCTTTAGCAACCTCGACACCATCTTGAACAAAGATTTCATTCAGGTGGCCGAGCAGAATGTATGTACCGTCACTCAAATCAATATTTGCATGGATCCCAAAACCCGAGTTCGGACTTTGGTCATGCACATAGAGCGTCCCTGAAACCGGCGCAAAAACCGGTTCGTCGATATCATTCCTTGTGTCGAGGTCAACGTCATGACGCGTCGAATCTGACCGATGCGATGTCGCACCATTTGTTCCCTGCGTACACAAAGATGTATAGTCCTCCGTGAACGGCAATTCTGCGACCATCATCGTCCCAGCCCCGCCCATTTCAGGCTTCCATGGATTATAACAACCCATAAGTGCATAAGCAATGATCAGAATTAGCAAATTATGAAAGTTCATTTTCTCTCCCTTAGAGGTTCATTCCCCCTTCTGCGATAGGAGTGCCATTTGGGCGCAGAAGCGACAATGAATGAGTCCGGAACACCTCCACTCCCCTTAAAGAGGCGTTCCGTTCTCCACCCTCCGCAACTGACGGTTCATGCAGACACTTATGTTCTTTATGTCTCGATCAGAAGAAGAATTCGGTGAGGATCTCTCCTAGTTCTAGTTTCTATTTTTCAACGAGTTCTATCAATATCAAAAACGGCATTTCCATTCCATTTTTGTGGAATGACCTCAAAAAATGCTGCTTTTTATGCATAAACCGCAGGTATCGCTCTCATTCCATTTTTTCGGGCAGATCCCTGTGGGTAAGTATATTTTTTATTTTGCATCAAAATAATTTCTTCGCAAAGATATTTTAAAGAACCTGTTTTTTTCAAGCACTAGATCTATCTCCGAGATAAAATAGCTGTTTAAAGTCGGAGATGAAACCGGGGTTTTATCTCCGAGATAGAATTGAGATAGAATTGTTAGATTTTGGTTATTTGTAATATTCAAGGGGTGTTTGTGGATAAGTTTTATCTGTTTGGCTAATATTAGGCGTTTTTTGTATTTGACAGATTGACAAAAATACGTTTTTTTGCTATATTCAAAGTAGATCGGTCCGTATTTTGCGGGTTGACAATAACGGTCATAAAGGAGGAATCCATGACCATCCGCTCTTTCTACCATGCGGTGCTGTTCTGCGCGTGCCTCCTGACGGTGGCCTGCGTGCAGCCCGTGGACAGTAGCGATTGTGCTGATTGTCCGACAGATGATGTCACCGATGATGTGAATGTCGACCCGTTTGACGGGCCCGGTATTCCTATCAACGTGACCAAGCTCGGTGAGATCGAGGACTGCCAGATCAATGTTAGCTCCGACTGGTTCGGTGCCGACAAGATCTGTGAGTCTGATTCCATGTGCGCCCTCAATCCTACGGGAGATTGGACGTTCATGGCTGGCCACATGGGTGATTCCACCCCGGAAGACCTTCCCATCCACATGGATGAGGATGGATACCGGTGGATCAACACTCCCGTCGTACTCGATTCGCTCGAGGGCGTCGAAGAGGTTGAGCTGAAGCTTTTCCCCTACTATGGGACGGAGCCCGGCGGAACCGCGCTTTGCAACTCGTTTCAGAATGGTCAGCCTTCCATGGAAACCGTCGAGCAAGACGTATACGTGGATTCGCGAGGTCATCTGAAGCTCCCGAAGATGCTCGGTCACACCGACTGGGTCGTATTCCATACCGACGGAAACGTCGATCTGGGAGACAGCATTTGGAGCGAGTCCGGTTACAGCATCGACCATGATGCGACCGTTCTCGAACCAGATTTCTTCTCGGTGACCATCACTGATGGAATCTGGCCCTACACTTACGCGTGTCAGTTCTAGACATTGCAAGATGTCACCCTTCCCGCCCCAGCATATAGCCAGGGCGGGTCATTTTTTTCTATTATAAAATCCAACTTCCTAAGAAGTTGGATTTTATTTCTAAAGCCTATTTTATTACTTGGATAGGATACGTAATGCTCCATTATAGGAAACCCATGGATCGATATTTGAATTTGATGAATCATATTTACATTTATTACGCAAACTATCATCACCCGCCCCACTCACAATCGGAGCGCCATCGAAACACCCATCCGCGCCATTACAGGTACCGGCGCACCAGCCCCAATTATCACGGATGTGAACCTGTGGTTGGAATACACATGTTTCCGGACCTGGTCCTCCTTTAT
>CAYWYQ010000027.1:0-10285 GCA_964462325.1 uncultured Gammaproteobacteria bacterium
ATCGCAAGGTCGGTACCTCTGAAAGAGGTCCGTACCTTGAAACGGCGAGGATTCGTTGCTGAAAGAGAGGTCCGACTTCAATCAGCAGAGCTGATTCAGTCGGCACCTCAGACTGGTCGCTCTCGAAAGGTACGTGCTTCTTGCGATCCGCCGTCGCTTTACTTCATAAAGCTATGGCTGGAGTGTGCGAGGTCGGACCTTGAGCTGATATAAAAGAACCCCCGCGAGAACAGTGAATGCACCGTATGTGCATCCGCTGTTCTGCGGGGATTTTGTTCGGTCTACTGGAAACGAACCGCTTCGAAGGCGTAGGCCTTCGGACAGCCCGTCTTCTCCACGAAACTGCCGCCGACGTCTTGGTCAACGTCGAAGCACTTGCCGAGCATGTCGCTCGTCAAAGCGCCACGCGCAACCCAGACCTGCTGGACATTACCAGCGCGGCAGATGACATGCGTGTCACCGTCGACGACGGCCTCCGCCCTGCACTCGTCCGTCCACGTCGTTGCGGGCGCAGAGACGAGTGGGGCTTGGGGCACGGCTGCGGCAACGATCGGGTAGAACCACCCGATCAGACCCACGATCAAGGCGATAAGCGCCAAGATCAGGGCGGCCGGAATACCGATTCTTGCCCAGACAGGGAAGTCTGCTCGCGCAGCATTCCGTGCCTGAACGGCCGACGTATTGGCGGCCGTGCGATGTTCGCGTGCCTGCCTCAACATGTCGGCGGTTGCCATGCGGTCGGCAATGGTCTGCCGCGCAGCTGCTCGAATCTCTTCGAGCAACTCTGCAGGAACGTCTCCCACGCCGCCGTCTGCGGTTGCATGAGGCGCCGTGTCGTCATCCGGACCAGGAATTTCTTCCTGATTGCCGGTGTCGTCGGGATCAGGAATTTCTTCCTGATTGCCCGTATCGGCAGGACCAGCAATCGCCGGCTTCGGCGTGTTGATCGTGGGCGGAGCGGCGTCGGTCGAAGCTTGCGCATCACCTTGACGGTCCCCCCCTCCGTTGACCACAACGACCGTGACATCGGCAGATGCCTGCGCATTGGCACCATCACCACCGCTCGTCGACGTCGATGCAGATGTCTCGACATCCTCGTCATCATCCACCCACTCCGCATCCGCGTGAGGCAGGTGATTGGGGTCGAGCATCGGCGGGCCATTCGTCGGGGTCGGGTCAGGCTCATCACCTTCGTCGTTCACATCGGCTTTCCTGTCTGGAAAGTCGAAGTGTCGGACGATGGGATGGTCCTTCGCCTTTTTGAACCCCGGTGGGAGTTCATTGAAGATCAGCGTTTCACGGCTGATCTCACCAGAGACAATCTTCTGCTTGACCTTGCTTTCAGTAAGCGCGGTCTCCGCATCAAGCGCGTCGGCACCGAGTTTCACTAGGAACACCTTTTCTTCTTCACTCATGGTATTCATGGTATTCTCCTCTTCCGTCTCGGTGGACGGAACGGTTTCTTGTCTGAGGTCCCCCGCATCATGCGAAGCACCATCATCACTCACCTGACGTCCAACGATCTCATCGATCGCATCAAAGTCAGGGAATGACTCGTCCCCAACGGGATCTTCTTCCGCGACCTCTTCCTCGAGCTGCGCCACAAAATCGGGCGCTTTACGAGCAAGGTCGGCGAGCTTGATGTTCTTGCCATTGACCTGTACGGTCCATGACTCAAACACCTTACCAAATTCCTCGAACTCACCGGTGCCATTTTTGGCAACAATGAGCAAGACATGGGAAGGGAATTCACCCTTTCCTGCCTTTCGCGCCGTTTGAAGCGCATATGTATTCATGCTTCCTCCTCCAAATGCTTGTAAAAGATCATTACTGCCTCGTGAAAGGGAGTAATCCTGTAAATAGATCAGGCCAATAAATATAGCAAAAAATGGGCTTTTTGTCAATCTGTAGAAAAATCAAAATAAACAAAAAACCGCCAGTATAAGCGGATCTTTGTAAAAAAGTTTATTTTGTTGTTTCTACAACTTTTGTGAAAACTTCTGGATGTTTTTCAGCAATAACCGCTAATACCTTTCGGTCAAGCTCGATATTGGCTTGTTTTAGCGCATTAATCAATTGAGAATACGTTGTTTCATTTGCGCGTGCCGCTGCATTAATCTTGATATTCCAAAGCTTTCGCATGTCGCGCTTCTTTCGTTTTCGATCACGATATGCATGCGCTCCAGCTTTAAGCATGGCAGGACGTGCAAGACGGATCTTACTTTTTCGTCCCCATTTGTACCCCTTTACCTTCGAAAGAAGGTTTCGGCGACGTTTTGTGTGTTGTGTTCCTCGTTTTACTCTCGGCATATAATAATAATTAACTTGTTATTTCGACGATCTATCACTTCAAAACTGCATTCCTTGCTCACCGTACTTTTTCAGTACGTGTCGCTTCGTCAGTTGTTTTTTAGCGATATCTCATTCAAACTAACGGCGTTACTTGCAAAATTAACTTGTTATTTCGACGATCTATCACTTCAAAACTACATTCCTCGTCATCAAAATAATTCAGTATAATGAAGGTTTATTTTACTCTTGTGTAAGGAAGTAGGTTACTTATCGTTTTTCGCACACCTTCAGGTACTTGAAGATCACGTCGTTTATTTCGACGTACTTTTCCAGACTCTTTTCCATTAAAGTGGTCTTGTCCAGCCTTTCGTTTTATTGCTTTTCCTCCCTTGGTGATTTTTACACGTTTAGAGAGTGCTTTGTAAGTCTTGAGCTTCATAATGTGAATTCGGGCGTAGTTTACGTAAAAATATCGATTTCGTCAAGTAGGTACTATGAAGTACGAGCAATAATAGCATGCATGCGATTTCCAGCGGATTTGATAGGTGATTCAACACGTACAGGACATGTTTCATTCAATGATGCTATAAATTCGTTTATCGTCTTGCGTGCACGATCTCGAAATGCTTTTTCACGTCCACGAAGCATCATTTCAATACGTACTTTATTTCCCTTTTCAAGGAATTTTAATGCCTGCTTACGACGAACAGCTAAGTCATTCGTTCCAATTCGCATGGAAAGACGAATACCTTTCACTTCAACTTCTTTTGAAGCAGCACGTTGCTTTTTGGCCTCCTTCTCTTTTTGATACTTGAAAGAGCCATAGTCCATAATTTTACAAACAGGTGGATTCGCCTTTGGAGATACTTCGATGAGATCCAATCCTTGTTCACGTGCAAGGTCAATTGCTTTTTCAATGGGCATTACATCTGCTCCACCGTCAAAAACAACACGAACTTCTTCGGCCGTGATTTTTTCATTTGCCTTAAATTTTGGAATATCGAATTTAGGTTTTCGATGTCTGTGTCTGTGAATCCGCATTGTGATGATTATATTTAGGCTTATTTAAATTCGTCGCACTGTATGCTCCATTGACAATGCATGTCATGGTTTGCCATTCGTAGCACAAAGCGCGAAGAATGGTGGACCTGGGGAGAATTGAACTCCCGTCTGGTACAGAGCTTTCCAAAGAATGGTTTACAAGTATATCTCACTTCTATTGCATCCTATTCTTAAAGTGAGAAAAAAGAATGAGATGTTTCCGTACAAACCTTACTCATCTATTTACGGAAAATAGATGCAGCATCCTATTGTATATAACACCCATGACCTTGCTTTATAGGAAAAACAAGATGGATGGCTACCAGCACAGTGTTAGGCGGTAGCGAATGCAGGTAGATTCATTCGAATCAACCCACGTGAAGATGTGTTTGCGTTTATTCTTCTTGCATCTGTTTTTACTGAGTGTATGCAACTCAGACTTGATTCTTTGAAAGAGCGGTTCTGCCATCGATTCCTGGCAGGCCCCCACACTATTTTTATCGTGACAAAAATAGTGTGGGGGCAGGCCCATCTTAAACTCATGACTATTTTTGCGATCTATCGTTTCCATTCTTCTTCATTGTCCTCATCGCACCTTCCTTTCAGTGCGTCTGCGGAATGACTTGAATGTCAACGATATCTCATCAAAACTAGTACATTCATTGTTCATATAACCCACATGGATCATATTGCGCAAATAAGCGCATGCTTCAAATCATTTTAAATCATTTTCAGCATTCACCTAATTACTGTAACGAGTACGTTTCATTTCTTCACGCATTCGACGTTCTACGTCACGTTTTTTGATCGTATCACGCTTTTCAAATTCCTTTTTTCCGCGTGCTACACCGAAAGAAAGTTTTACTAAATCGCCCTTAGTATATACACGAATTGGTACAATTGTCAATCCTTGCGCATCCTTTTTCCCAATTAAATGTTTGAGTTCACGGCGATGCACGAGGACTTTTCTATTACGCGTAGGTACATAATCTTCCTGCGCTCCTGCTGGAGCATATTTCCCTATGAACATGTTTTTAATCCAAAGCTCATTCTTCTCTATACTTAAAAAAGCTCCCTTAAGCTGCGCATGTCCTTTTTTTATGGATTTAACTTCAGCGCCGGTGAGTACTAAACCACCCTCGTATTCCTCGAGGATTTCATAATTTCGCTTTGCTTGTTTATTCACTGCAAGAATCGCCATACGATAGCGCTATTATGCTATAATTTTAACTATATGAGAAGTGGTAAAGGGTCTACCGAATCTAAAACAATATCTATCCGGATCTCTACGGGGACATTATTACGGGTTTTATTTGTTGCTGTATCGGTATATGTACTTATTTTCCTAAAGGAAATCGTCTTTATTATTATTGCGGCAGCACTACTTGCGGCGGTCATTGATCCTTTTGCAGATAGATTAAAGAAATATAAAATACCGCGTGGTATTTCTGTTTTGCTCATTTATCTTATTTCTTTTGGTGTACTTGCATCTGCCTTTCTCCTGATTATGCCAGAGGTGCTTGCGCAATTGAAACAGCTTTATGTTGAATACTTTCCATTCTTTGGACAATTGATCCCAGAAGACTCTACCGTTCTTCGTAATTTGGTCGGAAATGGCGAATTGTTCACACAAGATATTCAAACGCTCATTAATGCAATATCCACAACAGATTTTTCAACATCCTACTCGCAGTTAATTGAATTTTTACGTGGGGCAATTGATATTGTAGCCGCATTCGCCCTTACATTGCTCCTATCATTTTACATGGTAGTTGAGGAAGGAGCGATGAAAAAGGCGCTTATTTTCGTCACACCGAATCGGCACAAGGATTTAATTTGGAAGGTTGCAAGAAAAGTTAAAGTCAATGCAGGGCAGTGGATGAGGGGACAATTACTTCTTATGTTGATTGTGAGTGTTTTGGTTTATATAGGTCTTGTGATTTTACAAGTGCCTTTTGCTCCGGCGCTTGCTTTCCTCGCTGGATTATTAGAAATTATCATTTTCATCGGTCCATTCCTATCTGTGATTCCAGCCGCGATTATTGGATTCTCCATTTCACCTGTTATTGGAGGATTAGTTCTTGCGCTTTATTTCATTATTCAACAAATTGAAGCGGATGTTTTGACACCAAAAATCATGCAAAAAGCGATTGGTATGAATCCGGTTGTGAGTATTGTTGCGGTCATGATAGGGTTTGAGATAGGGGGCGTTATTGGTGCAATCTTGTCTATCCCACTTGCGATGATTGCAGGGATAGCTCTTCGTGAATGGTTTGCAGCAAAAGAAAAACAGAAATAAGTATGAAACAGCATTACCGAACATGGTTTCCTTATATGTTGATCGGCCTGACCGTCATTCTTTCTCTTGGGGTTATTTTATGGGTAAAGCATAAAATGGAAGAACCTACGTTAACGCCGGCAGTGCAGCAAATAGAGGCACCTACCGTAGAAGAATATCAGGCAGAAATCATAAAAATCCTTGATGAATATTCTATACAGGAAAAGAGAATGGAAGTATATAATGCTTTATTTGGACTGACGGTACCTTCCGAGATGCGGGCAGTGCATATTGAACTTGTGCTATTGTTTGATGATGCGAGTGATACGCCTGCATCGGTAAAGGCAGGATTGAATGATCTTGCGATAGAGTACCCTTGGATTCCTTAATTTTGATTACATGATTCTTCTTCATAGGATAAGCGTTTTCATTATTACTGCTCTTGCGGCAGGAATCTTTTTTGCATTTATAAATGGGTCACCTATTGCTTTTGCGTATCTCTTTGGATTGGGATTGGTGGCAGGAATTTTACTCGCAAGGATGCTTGGATGGGAATATAAATCAACGGCTTTTTGGATCTTTTTATTGACGCCGTTTTTTGTCTTATCTACAGCAGTATTCTTCTTTTTGTTTTTAGAAGATCCAACGATAAAATGGATGCTCGGCATTTTCACCGTATTCGGTATTGGTGTGTATCTTGAAAATTTATTTACGTTTTATCATTTGCCAGGGTCATATCAGGCGTATGCGCTTGAATATGTTTCACTTACGCTTTATATAGCAAGTGTTTTCTTCTTTACAAGCGGAGCATATGGCGCACAGTTATTTATGTCGCTACCAATATGGGTTCCGGCCCTTGCGGTATTTTGGGTCATGCTCGCCACAAGTCTCAGTGTATTCTGGGTAAGTAAGGTGCATGCGGATACCAGTATCAAATATGCACTTAGTGGTGCTGTTTGTTTAACAGAGATGTATATGGTACTTGCATGGCTTCCAACGAGCTTTATCACGAATGCGGCTGCATTCACGGTGTTGTATTATGTCTTCCTCGGTTTAACACGTGCACATGTTTTGGATAAATTAACGAAACCAGTTTTACAGAGGTATGCGGGAATTGGTTTCATTTTCTTGGTATTATTATTTGTGACAACAGATTGGACATAATATGAAAAACAAATCACTCATCTATTTTATTCTTCTTCCGATCATCGTAAGTATCACGGTGAGTATTGTGACGTCCGTTTATACAAATAGATCATTAGAGCGCTACTTGCTTTCCTTGGATACTGAATCTCAATTTGCAACACAAATAGCAACAGAGAGGCGAGCACTCCCAGACTCATATGAAGAAGCCTTGCAGGATATACAGAGAATTCAGGAGGGATCCTTGGCGCTCCTTCGTGATAAGGTTGATCCGGAAATTAGTCCAAATGCATTTTTACGTGCTGATTCCGATGCCGTCGCTGGAATTGTGTTGACAAGTGATGGATGGATTCTATTTGATTCAGTGGATCGTGTATCCGTAGATGATTTGTCGAATACATCTTCTGTATGGATAGGGGATACCGTGTACGAAATCGAAGATGTTTCTGCCCGGCAGGAAGGTATATATGTAAAAGTAAATGCATCTGGGCTTGCAACAGTTCCTTTCGCAAATACAGATCAGGTAATTGGTGGTGAACTATTATTTGGACTCAGCACATATTCTGGAGTGTATTTATCTTCCATTACCGATTCGGAACATTTTATTTCAGATACCGCATTGCCTGATTATGCTTTTGCAAGGCATTGGTTAATTGAAGAAATGCCCGAAGGTTCCCTTGTATTTAATTCGAGTGCAGAATTTGTCGGATTTGCACAAGTAGGCGGGCAAATTCAGCCTTTGCATGTATTTGAAGAACAGATAAAATCATTCCTTAGAACGGGGGAGGTGACTCAGTCTGGTATGGGGGTATATGTCATTGATGCACAATATATTTTGAATGTAGATCATAATATATATCCACAATTGGGAGCTCTTATATCGGCTCCTTCTGGACAAGTAGCCGTCATTTCTGGCTCTCCGGCTGCAGATGCTGACCTGAGGCAGGGTGACATGCTGCTGTCTGTAGATGGTATTCCTATCAACAAAGGGCAATCACTTGCAGCACTTCTCTCAAAATATTCTCCTTCAGAGACAGTTGAGATCGATTATATTCGGTCTGGTGAACGCGGGACGGTTGAGGTGAGGTTGGTATCCACGGATGAGTTATCATATTAATGTACTTGATCGGTAGAGAAACAGCCTTCATTTGAGGGCTGTTTTTGTAGATAACTCTTGCTATTTGATCGGTTCTTATTGTACGTTTTGCATGAGAGATACTTATGAATATTGTACTTGTTCAATTTAGGGAGAAGAAAATTACCTGCGATCATGAATTTGATTGTTTTGTAAAAAAGACAGGTTTACATCCTCGTCAATTTTATCGTATTAATATGTTGTCAGAACATCCTACGAATGAACAATTGCATTCGGCAGATGCTATTATTTTTGGAGGATCGGGGGAGTTCTTGATTTCTTCTGATGATATTCCAGATGCAAGGCATCGTACTGGCAAAATCACGAAAGAGTTGTTAGAGAAAGAAATTCCCATGTTATCGATTTGTTTTGGAGCGCAGATACTTGCTGATGTACTTGATGGTAAGGTTGAAAAAGATGAAGAACGTGCTGAAACGGGATCGTATAAGATTACAAAAAATACTCTTGCACAGCACTGTCCTATTTTCGAGAATTTACCAAATAGCTTTTATGCTCAGCTAGGTCATAAGGATCATATAACCAAGTTGCCAAGCGGTATGGTGAATGTAGCTTCATCTGTTTTGAGTGAACATCAGGCCTTCACGGTGCCAGGCAAGCCTGTATACGCGTTTACGTATCATCCCGAGCTTGATGAGGAAGCGGTACTTTATAGACTGGATCACTATGCGGAGATGTATGATATTAATCGTTCAGAGCTAGATATCGTTCGGAAGGGCCTAAGAAATACAGGGTATGCAGAGGGAACACTGCGATTATTTTTAGATGAAGTTGTTCAAAAGAAGCGGTATCATTTTGGGAAAGAGTGATCGCTTGACAGGTTATGTATCGCTTGATAAGTTTTGGACAGATGTCTTTTCAGGTGGGTCGTAGTAATCGGTTGTGACGCCTCCTCCTCGTTGCAATTTGAGAGTTATGGCTTGCCTGAAAGGGCATCTTTTTGTTTTCCGCTTGTCTGTTGGAGCTCTTTAGGATCAAGACTACGAACCTGTCCTCATCGTACTTTTTCAGTACGTCTGCGGAAGGTTCTTGTCTTTCACCTAAATAGCATCCAATATCCTTTGCGGACAGGTTCCGATTATATACTGGCGTACTCTACATTCACGTTATGCGGTCCTCGACACCGTACCTTTTAGTACGGATTACTCCGGTTCTCAACGTTCAAGTAAATTACATCCAGTCTATTGCACGGACTTCCGCTAGTATATGAGCGATCTATCGGCTCGTAATTTCGATTTTGTCCTCACTGTACGTTTCGGTACAGCTGTGGAAAATCTCAATTCTTCACCAATATCTCATCTCATATCCTGCGCGGAAGTACTCACATCGTCATTCCAGACTACGATCTGGAATCCAGCGCATTTAATTTTATGCGCGGACGATTTAGTTAGTAGTAAGTAGGGGGTAGTTAAATAGCAAGCTAGCTATTAGTATGTTAGCCGATTAACTAATTAGCTTTTAGCACACCGTCATTCCGGCCAACGAGCCGGAATCTCCTGAGTTAGCTCATTAGCTCTTAGCACGCAGTGAAAGGTCGGTACCTCTGAAAGAGGTCCGTACCCCGAAACAGCGAGGATTCGATACTGAAAGAGAGGTCCGACTTCAATCAGCAGAGCTGATTCAGTCGGCACCTCAAACTGGTTGCTCTCGAAAGGTACGTGCTTCTTGCGAGAAGTCGGACTTTGATAGGGGGTGGGGTGTAGAAAGGTCCGCACCTCAAACGAGAGGTCGGACCTTGGTAGCGTGTAGGGAGTAGTCGAATAGCAAGCTAGCTATTAGTATGTTAGCCGATTAACTAATTAGCTTTTAGCACACCGTCATTCCGGCCAACGAGCCGGAATCTCCTGAGTTAGCTCATTAGCTCTTAGCACGCAGTGAAAGGTCGGTACCTCTGAAAGAGGTCCGTACCCCGAAACAGCGAGGATTCGATACTGAAAGAGAGGTCCGACTTCAATCAGCAGAGCTGATTCAGTCGGCACCTCAAACTGGTTGCTCTCGAAAGGTACGTGCTTCTTGCGAGAAGTCGGACCTGAAATCGAATGACACTTGCAAGACAGTAAAAAACTGTGATAAAAGCATATCGCGCCTATTTGCAGGCTATTTTGCATATATTTATAAACAGATATTTTTATAAAATAGCTTATATTAGCCAAAAAAGAGACATTTGTACTTGACAGAGAGGCTCAAAAATGCTATAGTTATCCTCCTTATAAGCTGTAGCGGTCTGGCGTCCGGGAAACACCCCTCCTTGTTTTCCTGTCGATGTCGGACCACTACAGAATGCAAGGAGTGTAGGGCATTTGCTGTGATGTCTATAAACGATATTCGGCGAGTGCGCTGCGGCTGCAGAGCTTCGGCCATGCGGCCCTCGTATTCAA
>CAYWYQ010000028.1:0-9877 GCA_964462325.1 uncultured Gammaproteobacteria bacterium
CAGATTCTATTTCACTCCCCTTCCGGGGTTCTTTTCAGCTTTCCCTCACGGTACTAGTTCACTATCGATCAAAACATGTATTTAGCCTTACCGCATAGTCGCGGTTGATTCCGACAGGATTTCACGTGTCCCGCCGTACTCAAGCATTCCTACCAAACGTTGAATTCACATTTCGAATACGGGACTATCACCCTCTTTGGTACTGCTTTCCAGACAGTTTTTTCTATATAAATTCAATCGCTTCCTGCATTGTAAGATACAGACATAGGAGCTTACAACACCAACTACGCAACGGCTTACACCTTTCGCCTCGCCTCCATAACTCCGAAGAGTTACTTTGGCGGACTTCACGTAATTGGTTTGGGCTGTTCCCCTTTCGTTCGCCACTACTTAGGGAATGTAAACACTACACTTCATCTCAATGCTCGACAGGGTCGAGATTTGAGATGAGAGTAGCATTCATTCTTTTCTTTTCCTCCAGCTACTGAGATGTTTCACTTCGCTGGCTTACCACCATATAGCTATGTATTGACTATACAGCGACCGGGCATTTACCCCGGCCGGGTTTCCCCATTCGGACATTCCTGGGTCAAAGGTTGCTTATCACCTCACCAAGACTTTTCGCAGATTGCCACGTCCTTCATCGGCATGTTTTGTCGAGCCATCCACCATACACCCTTATAGATGCTCTCCACTCACTTATCTTGTCTAAACACCTGGAATCACCACATCTATCTTTTCCGTTTTTCCTGTCTTGCCTCATGTATATCTAGATACACTCGACTTCGACACTCAAACGTCAAAGAAATCTGCAGCCATTCCAGGCGTTTATACCACCACACATAAGTGACGTGCGGTATAAATAAGTGAATGAATTTACTTATTTCATTTGTAGACGTTCGAAAAATACATTGTACTTTTCTTATATCGTTGATTATTAACTCGCATTAATAATCGTTTACTCGTTGATTGATTATTCAGTTGTGAAAGATCAGAGAACAATATTCAAACGTGTATTTCGGCGCACTTTGAACTCCAGTCTTCGAATCTGCCCTCATCGTACATTTCCAGTACGTCTGCGGAAGTTTCTTGCTTGTCGTCCAAATTACATCCAAACTTCATCGTTTGATGAATATAAATGCTAGAACATTGCATCTCTAACCCGAGAAATATTCTCGGTCTATTTTTGGTAAAGAAAAAGCTCGCGGATGCGAGACTGTGTCTCGCTACACTGGTGCCAGATTTGGCGGAGTAGGTTTCCCGAACATGCTCCCTTTACCTGCTCACTGAAGTTCCCTCCAAAATGGTTGAGGAACAAGTGTAGCGGTTTATTCATTTGTGAATGCGAGAGGATAGTACAATACCCTAAAAAACCTGTCAAGTGTTTTCATGTACAGACATTTGAAGATGTATTTACCATCTTAAACATCTTCTATGCTAAGCTAGAAATATCTATGCTAAAACTTACATTTATTACGATTGGAGATCTGCCAAAAGGACCATTTTCTGAGATACGAGATAAACTATTAAAGCCTATGAAGCAGTTTGTGTCCTTGATGCACAGAATTGCGAAAGATGAACCTTCCGCCCTCAAGCAAGTACCAGATGGAGATGTACTCATCGTGCTAGATGCAGCGGGAAAAATGTTTACGTCCGAACAGCTTGCAATGGGTGTTAAGCAATTTGAAGATCAAGGACAACATATAACTGTTTTACTTGGTGGGCCTAAGGGACTTTCTCTAGAAACAAAGCAAAAAGCTCGGCTACTCCTTTCTCTTTCACGCATGACAACGACACATGACCTTGCCCACTTATTATTTCTAGAACAGCTCTATCGCGTCATGACGATTACGCACGGAAAAACCTATCATTATTAAGATTTGCATAAATAAAAGAGCCCAACCTCCGAAGAGACCGAGCAGGTGGCTACTTCAGCAGTCGTGCATCGACTTTTGCAAAGTTCCCACGAGAGTTCTGAGGCAGATGACGCAGAGCATCGAAAATGCCGCGCGGCTCACCGTCCCAGAAACGAATCCAACGAATTGCACCGTTCTTCCAGTCTCGCCACACAGGCAGCAAGACAAGTGCCGGCATGCTGACATCGAAGTGCGCGCAGGCAAGTCGGAAATTCGCCGCGCAACGAAGTACATGATACCAGCAGGAAACAATGATGACACGATCTGGACCATACACCGGAAGAACCTCGGCAATGGCCATCATGTCGTCACGCGTATTCATCGAGCGACTACTTTCAATGATATGCTTGATACCTGCCTCTTTTGCCACTCGCACCGCCTGCTTGTTCAATGCGCCCTGACGACCGTCTCCGACGATCACCAGAATGACATCTTCCTCCTCGGCCTGCAAAGCAAGCGTAACCTTGATCGCCTGGCGGTAACGCCAATTGATCATAATCTCTTCTCCGTTTACCACACGATCGATTCGACCGCCTGGCGCAACAACAAACGTTTTCATTATTCCTCCAATCTCATAGTCTAACCACCCAGTTAAGGGTTCGTCAGACTACGAAAGATTGCCCCATAATGCATCGAAGATCATTCTTTGCGTTTGCGCAATCGCCGCATCATCAATCATCACTCCGAATAATTGTTTGTTCTTATCAAGCCCTACGAATGCCGTTCTGTCTGCGTAAATAAATGTATACATCGGTGAAGTGTCTTTACGCGAAAGCCATTTTCGTTCATCGAGTCCGTACGTTGCTCCCCCCTCTCCTATAGAGATCGCTCGCACATGGACAGCAACTTTCTTTCTTGCCGTATTGTATCCCGGCCAAGCTCCTCCAATCAGGTCACGTATACCAGAACTCGAATACACTCGATACATTTTCGTTTTCCGTTTCTTCGTTTGGTAAAGAACATCCTGCAATAATTCCTTCACGCCTCCCCCTCCTTCAAAATATCTGACAGAAGGACGATGTTCTGCACTTCCGATAAGGGTACGCAGCTCTGGAACCATTGCATTTATTTTTTGACGCGCTTCCTGGATTGCTACCTCTCGCCTTGTTGCCAAGGCCCTTAGTTTTTGCGGATCTTCTGCGACAAAATATCGATGTCTTTTTTCGTCTAGGTAGCTCACCAGACCAGCGCGGTTCAGAATTTTTAACGCATCATAGACGGTGCCGCGTTTCAGATTCGCACCCTCAGCAATTCTGCGAAGAGGTGCACTTCCGAGTTTCAATACGGTTAAATAAACATCAAAATCTTTTTTTCTGAGTCCTAGAAGATCTAAACTCCGCTCATTAAGTGTAGGTAAGTTGTCCATAATGATTAAGTTAGAATTGATTATTTATCCACTTTTTATAAAATACCACTATAATTCAATGTTTTACAGTCATCTATCTTGTCCAGAAATAGCCGACAACTTGTCATGAGTATACAAATAGATACAATGAAGACCTATGCAAAGCATCCCGGAAGAAATACAAAACCAATATGCAATCGGTACAGTCCAGTCGATAGAGCCTGTCGATATCGGCCTCATTCACAAAACATTTATTATCAATTCAGAAGAGGGTACATTTGTTATTCAAAAACTCCACCCTGTTCTTTCAAGTGACGAGGTTGCAGAAGATTTTAGAGCCGTTACAGAACATCTTCGAAAAAATAAATTCCCTGCCCCGCAAGCTGTATTAACAGTAAGTGGAAATATACTCGCAAAGCGCCCTCTCGTCATCCCGGACTCTGACCCGGGATCCAGCGATGCGCTAGATTCCCGCCTTCGCGGGAATGATAAACAGGAAATATGGCGCATGCAAACATTCGTTGATGGTGAGTCCTTTGAAAAAGCTAACGCAGAAATGGCATTAAATGCAGGGGCTTTTCTTGCAAAGTATCATGCAATAATGGCAACACTCGACTATGAATTTCAATCAAAAAAACCTTTGCATCAAACACAAGCAATTTATGATGAGTTCATTGAGACAATCGAGAATCCTGCATATGCCGATTTAATAGAGGGTGTTCAAGATGAGGTCACACTCATCAAAACCGAGCTCCCTCATTACATTTTACCGAAAAATTTACCGCAACATGTGATTCATGGAGATCCAAAAATCTCGAATATTCTTTTCAAGGATGATAAAGCGGTGGCGATAGTAGATCTTGATACCGGAAGCCGGCATACTCCCCTTGTTGAGCTTGGCGATGCATTTCGTTCATGGTGCGGAGCAAAGGAAGATGACCCGAATAATAGTTTTGATCTAAGTATTTACGAGACGGGACTAAAAGGATATTTGTCTGAACCCGGAAATCTCCTTTCTAAGAAGGAAGAGGAACTTATTCCATCTGCCGTTGCGTCTATTACGCTTGAATTAGCAACGCGTTTTCTGGCAGATTATTTCAAGGACGAATACTTTAGGTGGAATTCTGAAAAATACAGTTCAAGACGCGAGCATAACCTTGCACGAGCACGAGGACAGATTGCTTTGTTTAAGGATTTAAAAGAGAAACTTGGTATTTAAAAATCCGCGCATGCGGATTTTTTTATTCTTCAATCATTTGCACGGCAGCGAGAACCGCTTTCTTTGCATACGAAAGTAATCGAGGTTCGATTTGATCCGGCGAAATTCCTGGACCAAGCACCCCAAGTCCAATAGGTTTCATGAATTCGAGTTGCAATTGCATGACAAAATGCATGAGTGACTGTCCCATCGTAAATCCATGCTTTGTACTTCCCTTTTCAATGATGCCAATTACAATAACAGCATCGATTTTTTCTTTTTGTAATAATCGTTTTATTGCAAGTGGTTTTTCAACCGACCCTGGTACCCAAACTTCTTCAATAATTTCCGCATCATATTCTGCTGCCGTCTTTAAAGCTTCTTGCCTTTGTTTTTCGACAAGATCCTTATGAAAACTTCCCATGACCAGCCCTAATTTTTTCATACATATGTATTCGTCATTCCTGCAAAGGCAGGAATCTAACGCTTGCTGATTGCGCTGAATCCCGGATCAAGTCCGGGATGACAAGTTACGAATTAATCTGCCGTTGGTAATATTCAATATTCACCATGTCGCCGACTTGCTTCATTCCAAAACGTGTTCGCTGCAGTGTTTCAGGAATAAAGAACACCTCAAACTCTCCTTTTTCTTCATCAAAATTTGTAACCGTAAGACTTGCTCCGTCAATGGCAATAAAACCTTTATCCTCTATCCGTCCTTCAAAGCCTTCCGGAAGAGCAAATCGCATAACCGTCGTGTCATTCTGAGAACGCGTATCTATTATATTTGCCATAGCACTCACATGCCCAGAAACAATATGACCTCCGATTTCATCGCCTACCCTAAATGAACGTTCCATATTTACTTTTATTCCGACTTTGGCTTCACCAAGTGTTGTAATACGTAAACTTTCATCCATGACATCAAATTCTGCCTTGCGGAATCCTTTCTTCACGAGCGTAAGGCAGACACCGTCGAGTGCAATACTCGCCCCGATCTTTACTCCACGTAAAAATCCAAACGGAGTACGCACCACAAAGCGCTTGACGCCATCGCCCGTCACCGAAGTTACTTCACCCATTGCTTTAATAATTCCTGTAAACATATTTTATTCTTCGTTATTCCTGTCTTGAATCACATTTAGGATAAATTCCGGAAAGAATCTAGCGCCTTCCGTCATCTCGAGTGAGTCATACGAATCGAGAGATCTACTTCTTATGAATAACAAATAGATTTCTCCGCTCATTTCATTCGGTCAAAATGACGTTAGAGATGGCGATTTGTGTATTAATGCATTCCTTCGAATTGATTATCTAAACTCATTCCTGGTTCGTAGACATGTTCATGATTCGTCATTTTTTGTAAGATTTTCAGAATCTCTGGATATTTAGGCTCATCTTTATAATGTCCATTTCCTACTGTTTCTACGAATTGCGCATGAAGGACATTTGCATATTTCTGTCCATGGTCAAATGGAATGATCGTATCCTCCTTATCATGAAGCACCGCAAAGAGTTTTGCACGCCACATTAAAACATTGAAATCCAATTCATTCAAAAAATGTCCAAGGAATTTTTCATTTTTAATTTGCCAAATTGGTGCAATGAGTAGAACGCCCTTTGGCGTAGAATATGCTTCAGCTGCTTCTAAAAATTTCAGTGCCGCTGGTGCACCTAAACTATGGCCAATAATAATATCTTGCTCTGAAACATGTCCAACTTCGTCAATGAGCGTTTGCACCCATTCAATCGAATCTGGATTTTCTGAATTTGGCAAAACCGGAGCAATAACATCATGCCCCTTTTTCCGAAGCTCATTTTTCAACCAAGGCCAAAAATTTATATCTGGCGAGGCATTATATCCGTGAACAAAAATATATCTCATATCTAACTTGAGATTATCAGATATAACAAAGAATACAAGTAAAAAGCTGCATATTCATGCAGCGGTCGGCAGATCCCGTTCTGGATCTAGCGCGTCAAGTGTCGACGCGACTCTTGTCGCATATTGTTGATGCGGCATTTTGTCTTCGATCGCACGGCATTCATTGCAGCGGTCGAATTGACCAGGGCGTAGCGTACCTCCCTTACATACCGTGCAACGACGGTATCCCTCCGGGAGAAAGAGATGTAGATTTGCAAATGGGTCGTCCATGAATCCTCCAAAGCACCTTATCGATCATACCACGATACGGTTAAAATATGATATCGGATATTAAGAGCCTGTTTTATATCCGATATGCTCTTACTATTTGTATCGTACTGCGATATATTACTCATATATGAAGAAGCTTCTCAAAAAAATTACACCAAAAATTCTCTTAAAAACGTATCATTACGGTCTTGCGGTAGGTAGCGCATGGATTTATGGTAGACCAACAAGAAAACTCATTGTCATAGGAGTAACAGGGACAAAAGGAAAAACAACCGCAACGAATTATATCTGGAGTGCACTCAGTCATAGCGGAATAAAAACAGGGACTATTTCAAGTGCAAATATTCGTATAGGTAATGAGTCCCTCGTCAATGAAATGCATATGACAATGCCTGGGCGAGGAAAAATTCAGGAATTGTGTAAGAAAATGCTGCAGGCTGGATGCACACATGTCGTCATTGAAACAGCGTCGGAAGGAATACTTCAATACAGACATATTGGTATTGAATATGACATCGTTGTGTTCACAAATCTCTCCCCGGAACACCTCCCCTCGCATGGCGGAAGTTATGAACATTATAGAAAAACAAAAGGGGTTATTTTCCGCGACCTTCACAAGAAGAAGAAAAAGGTTTGGAATGGTAGTCCCGTACCCAAAATGATACTCGCAAATAGTGATGATGAGTGGGCGGACTATTATTTAAGCTTTGCTGCAGATAAACATATTTCCTTTGGTCTGCAACATGGAAAAATTCGTGCATCAAGTATTAAAACAAATAAAGATGCCGTATTATTTTCCGTGCAGAACAAAAAATACTCCCTTTCTATTCCCGGTAGTTTCAATGTATATAATGCACTTCCTGCCATTATCATCGCTCGAGAATTTGGAGGAAAAGAGAATGGCATTACAAAAGGTTTAGCTGAGTTAAAACTCATTCCTGGGCGTATGGAAGAAATTCATGCTGGACAATCGTTTCGAGTTATTGTCGATTATGCACATGAAGCTCGCAGTATGAATACCCTCCTCACTTCTGCCAAAGAAATGACTGACGGGAATATTATCGTATTACTTGGTGCCGAAGGTGGAGGTCGTGATCCAGCAAAACGCAAACCAATGGGAGAGCTTGCCGGAGAGCTTGCTGATTATGTCATTGTTTCTAATGTGGATCCTTATGAAGATGATCCAACTGCCATTGCGGAAGATATTGCCGTCCATGCTGAAGCGAAAGGCAAGGAACGTGATAAAAATTTATTTGTTATCGAAGATCGTGAGCAAGGAATTCAAAAAACCTTCTCTCTTGCGAAAAAAGGTGACTTGGTTTTACTCACCGGAAAAGGTGCAGAGCAATCTATTTCCATTGGTGGAAAAACTCTTCCTTGGGATGATCGTGAAGTTGCGCGAAAATTACTTAGTCAACTTGCGTAATTGCTCTTTGAAAATAATCGTTCTCATGCTCCTCAAATGACGTAAGTACAATAGTGATATTTGATTGAATTTCCTTACCTTGTTCTGCGGCTAGCGCAATAGCTGCACATCGATGCGTGCCTTCAAATAAAGAAATTTTTCCTTGATATTCAATACCAATAATTGTTGTTTCACTTGGAAAGTTTTCAAGAATTTGCTCCACCTTTTTATTTGTATCCACATTCTCAAGATCTGAAAACCTCGCTTGCTTCTTACCTGCAGGATAGTACTTTTTCCACCCCTGAAATGAACCGACAAACATGTTTGGAATAAATGTCATCGGATTTGAAATGGTGTAGAGTTTCCAGGTACGTTGTTCATAATTATTTCCAAAAAAACGAAGTACATAACTCATGCGCCAATCGTCCCAATTGTCGTAACCATGATCTTTAATTACAGAATCCCATCCCCAATCTTGACCTATCTCACGTTCTCGCCAGGCATCGAATACCTCGTCCCAAGAAATATCTTTCTTCAAATCTAATCCTTGATATTTTCTCATATACTTCGTAGTGTAACATACAGATATGCACGCAACTATTTCAATTATCATCCCGCTCTACAATCACAAAAACACCATTTCTGACTGTATTGCATCGATTCAGGCTCAGACCGCCGATATTTTTGAAATTATTGTGGTTGATGATGGGTCAACAGACGGCGGAGGTGAGATCGTGAAATCTTTTGCTGATTTAAAATATATATATCAAGAAAATGCTGGAGCTCCTGCTGCACGCAATCACGGTTTCCGTGAATCAAGCGGAGATTATCTCATTTTTTGTGATGCGGATGTCATCATGAAACCAGAGATGTTAGAAACAATGCTTCATGCACTCATAAATAATTCTGATATCGGCTTTGCTTATTCTGGATTTATATTTGGCAAAAAAACATTCAAAGGCATCCCCTTTTCAATCGAGCGATTGCACAAGATGAATTTCATTCACACAACTTCGCTCATAAAACGTGAAACATTTTCTGAATTCGATGAATCTGTTAAACGTTTGCAAGACTGGGATCTATGGCTGAGTATTACAAAAGAAGGATGGAAAGGTGTCTGTGTTTCGGAAGTACCCTTATTTACCATACAAATTGACGGACCAAGTCGTATTGGAAGTTATTGGGTACCAAAAATCTTTTATAAACTTCCTTGGCACTTCATCGGCTGGACGCCAAAGCCTGTTGCGAAATACTTTGAAGCGCGTAAGTATTTATCAAAAAAACATTCAGAATTACGGGGAAAAATGGATCATTACGCGAATTAGACACTCCCCTTACCATCCCCTGTTCAAGCCCTGTTACGTATATATGAAAAGACCCAGCCTTTCGACTGCGCCTTTTTATTTGCAATAAAAGCTCTAAATTTAGTTGAGTTTCGGTGCACGGATGTCATGATGTGTAGACGTACTTGAATGTACGGCGAAACATCTGACAGGTTCCGTAAGCCAAAAGTCGACAAATTTAGAGCTTTTAGTGGTACCGAAGACAATTTGTATATTCATTATACTAAAAAATAAAAATGCTTAAGTTTATTTCTGACAAGGCGCAGATGTCGATCAAGGAGACGTACTGGATAAGTACGGTGACGATGATTGACAGTTTCTGCAACACAGTCAGAGACAAACTTGGAGCATTTTTATGGTACCGGGGACAGGACATTTCACTCGCTCATGCTATTCGCTCTTCCAGGGGCTTCTGCCCCTAGGACGCTCGCAAGCTCGCTGTACCCCCAGAATGTAAGGGGACACTCCCCTTACCATCCCCTGTTCAAGCCCTGTTACGTATATATGAAAAGACC
>CAYWYQ010000029.1:0-9380 GCA_964462325.1 uncultured Gammaproteobacteria bacterium
TTCCTGAATATCCATAGATACATACCAATGTATCAAAGCCTCGTTTTTTTGCAATAAGAAAACGACGCTATTGAGCGACGTTTTCCTTACACGTATTCCACGACTGTACCTTAGTGCAAACAACAGATCCTGTCCGTGTAGAAAACGGAATGTATTAGATTCCGGATCAAGTCCGGAATGACAGGAAGCTAATTCGCTACTATCTACTCCCTACTTACTACCTTGCTACATTCAAGGTCCGACCTACTTGTCCACACCAAGGTCCGACCTCTCGCATGAGGTACGGACCTTTCTGATTGAAGTCGGACCTCTCTTTCAGCAACGAATCCTTGTCCACGCAGAAAACGGGATGAAGTTTGAAGATGAAAGGTTAAACCTTGTTCGCAGTTCAAAAAGGTTGAACCTTTATACGATGAGTGCGCAGCGGAAAACTGAAGCGAAAATTCGCTTATAGACAAGCGGTTGTCCGCGAAGGATATTAGATGATATTTGTTTGAAGTTCGAGGACCGTAGCGGAGTGTACTGATACGTACATGGAGCGAGGACCAGAGAACTGAATACAAAGATCGCTAGTAGACAAGCGGATGTCTTACATCATTCCGCCCATACCTCCCATCCCCGGCATCCCTCCACCCATCGGTGGAACACCTGCAGAGTCATCTTTCTTTGGTACGTCCGTAATCGCCGCTTCCGTCGTAATCACCATTGTTGCAATTGATGCCGCATTTTGTACCGCAAATCGCGTTACCTTTGCTGGATCAATAATTCCTGCCGCAACCATATCGTCCTCCGGCGCATTCTTCGCCGCATTAAATCCAAAATTCCCTGATTTCTCTTTTACATGCGCAACAACAACATCACCTTTTGCACCAGCATTCACAGCGATTTGATAAAGTGGTGCTTCGATTGCCCTTTCGAGTATTCCAATACCTAATGCTTCATCTTTATTCTCGCTTGTAAGTTGCGTCTTCAATATAGAAATGGCAGATTGTACCCGAATAAGTGCAACGCCACCACCAGGAACAATTCCTTCTTCCACCGCTGCTTTTGTTGCTGCAACCGCATCTTCAATGCGATGCTTCTTTTCCTTCATTTCAACTTCAGATGCCGCACCAACGCGTATTACACCTACACCACCAGACAGTTTCGCAAGTCGCTCTTGCAATTTTTCTTTATCAAAATCTGATGTACTGTCCTCAATTAATTTCTTAATATGACGAATGCGCTCCTGCACCTTTGCCGCCTCTCCAGCGCCCTCAATAATCGTCGTAGAATCCTTTGTAGAAATCACCTTTCGAGCCTTCCCAAGATGACCAAGCTCAATTGCATCAAGTTTCATTCCTGTCTCTTCACTAATCACCGTTGCACCTGTTACCGAAGCAATATCCTGTAGAATTGCCTTCTTTCGATCTCCAAAAGCTGGTGATTTGATAGCAAGTGTATTAAATGCACCTCTTAATTTATTTACTACAAGCGTCGCAAGGGCCTCACCGTCAACATCTTCCGCAATAACAACTAGGTCTTTCTTTCCGGTTTGAGCAATAGACTCAAGTGTTGGGAGCAAGGACTGCACGGAAGAGATTTTCTGATCTGTAACCAAAATAGCAACATTCTCATATTCCGCCTCCATACGTTCGCTATTTGTTACCATGTATGGAGAAAGGAATCCTTTATCAAATTGCATTCCTTCAACCACATCAACCTCCACGCCAAATGACTGACCTTCTTCAATAGTGATCACACCATCTTTTCCAACTCGACTCATCGCATCAGCAATTTTTTCACCAATCTCTGCATCATTTGCCGAAATAGTTGCCACCTGTTTAATCGCATCTCCTTCAACTGGTTTTGCGATTGATTTAATTTCTTCTACAGCTTTTTTGGCTGCTTTTTCAATTCCTCTTCGTAATGATTGAGGGTCAACGCCACTCGTTACAAGTTTTAGACCTTCTCGAACCATCGCTTGCGCGATAACGGTTGCCGTTGTTGTTCCATCCCCTGCAACATCTGCCGTCTTTGATGCAACTTCCTTTACAAGTTCTACTCCAAGATTTTCTTGTTTATCTTCCAGTTCGATCTCTTTTGCAACAGAAACACCATCTTTTGTTACCATTGGTACACCATATCCACGATCCACAATAACATTCCGTCCTTTTGGACCGAGCGTAACTTTTACCGCATCCGCAAGTGTATCAATTCCTTTCTGTATTTTTTTTCTTGCATCTTCGCTGAATGTAATTTGTTTTGCCATATATATCTTGATAACTATTAGTAAAATTAGCTTTTAGCAATTAGCGTAAAAGCACTTCTTTTAAAGTTTTTGTACATTTTTCCGTTAGGTAACTGCTTACCACTTCATTATTCAACGATTGCCATGACATCAGAGCTGTCGATAATTAAATATTTCTTCCCATCCATTTCAACCTCATCTGGAGCATATTTCTTAAACAGGACCGTTTGTCCTACGGCGACTTCAATAGCTTGCCGCTGCCCATTTTCAAGTAATTTTCCGGCTCCTACCGCAATCACAACTCCGCGTTCAGACCGTTCTTTTTGCGCCGTATCTGGAATAATGATTCCAGCCGCCGTCTTTGTCTCTACCATATCTGGCTCTACCACAATATGTCCTCCAATTGGCTTTAAATTCATAGCATTAAACATTTATATTTACCTGCACAATTTAAAAAAATAGCAGTCTTCTGTCAAGAGTGCTAAATCATGACTATTCTATAGTGCCACGTGCCGTTAATCCCAGCACAAGGAAACTCAATGCTAAACCTGGCCAGAATGACCATAAATAATGGTCAAAAAACATAATAATGAACAATACCGAGCCACAAAGAAGCGAGAAAAAAGCAAAGTGTCTTGGGAGAGCTCGATAATTAATTGTATCAATGCGATAAAGTAAATACCCTAAAAGCAAAACACCTATAAGCCCTATTTCCTTGATAAGAAGAAGGGGCACATTATGCACTGGTTGATATTCCCACCAATTTCGTAGCGGATCCATTGATTCCCAGGAAAAAATATAACTACCTGCTCCGCTCCCAATAAGCCAGTCCCCTGACATAAGCGGATACCATATATCGATATATTCAATACGTTCAAGTACAGAGTCATGTTCAATTCCTATTTGGATATACGGTAATGATAAAGTACCAGCAAAAGCAATGACGAACATAATTGCTGTCGCGATATGAAAAGCCCATATATTCACCGCACCTTTTTTGTGTATTCTTTTATACAAATAAGCACCTATCACGAATGACATTACGACTGCTATCCATGCTGACTGAGAAAATGTGAGGAATAACCCCAAAGAAAAGAATACAGCAAGTGCCATCCATAATTTCGATTTACATTGCGTATAGAGATAGCCACATGCAATTATCGAAACGGCTAAATAACCTCCGAAAACATTTGGATGCGGAAAAGATCCATAGGCCCGTAACATACGTACCCCTTTTAATTTAATAATGGAATCGCCTGCGACAGCTGCTTCATGTGCACTCAGCCCAAGCCAAGTACTCGCCGGAGAATGCCCCGTCAAAAATTGCATAATCCCCATAAGAACCGGTAGACATAATCCGTATATAAATCCCTTCAAAAGAAGATGGATTTGAATATTCTTATCAAGTAAAAATACAAGCAAAAAACTCAAAGCACTAACATGTATCAAGGTTTCTACACCCAACATTGGCCATTCAGAAAAAAATAACGTCACAAGTAAAAAGAGGAGAAACACACCTCCAATTTTTAATACGCTTTTTCTTTCTATTGGTATATTCCATCCATTTTTCCACGTATGAATTATTCCAATACAAATCAGTAATACACCCGTGACGGGAATAACTATCTGACCATAGACATTCGTTGTCCCTTTTATTAGGTAAGAATTAAAGAGAAAGACAGTTTGCCATGGCAAAAGAAACATCCACCAAAACAGTGCCTTATTTACGAAGGTATTCCAATTGATGCGCATAGTTCATGATAAGTATTATGTACGATCGGGCGACGGTCTTCTACATGCATTTTTAACATCCCCGAATGAACAACAACCGATGAGTTTTTATTCTGCTTCTCTTTTATTGTATCCGTAAATGTGATCCTTTGTAATCGCATCGCAAGAGATTCTGGAATCATGAGTGGAAGTTCAACATACCGATTATGACTCTGTCTGCCTGGTCTTCTTACTGTTTGTATATTTGGAAAATACTCATATACCCATGCATTCTTTTGCAAAAATGTATTAAAAATACCTCTCTTATCAATAACTGGTTGTATGGCCGCAATCCATGATGCAAGATAAATATCTTGCTTAAGAGCAATATCTGAAAAATAAAGATTCCCTGAATCAGCAATAAAACTCATATCGAATGCATCTTTTTTTCTTTCCCCTGGTCTTTGTTTAAATATCTTTAATGGTAATAATGCTATTAATCTTACTCCCCATGCATGTCCTCGTTTTGCAATGACAAAAAGATCGATATCGCTTTCATCTTTTGAAAAATGAAATGGAAGTCGCGTATTACAAATAGCAACTGCCTCAATATGCGGCAATAATCCTAAATACCAAGCAAGTTTTTTTATCCGTCGATATTTACGGATAGCAAAAAGATACCGTCGATGTCGCTCTCGTGTCATCTGACTTGCTATGCGATATGGAAGAGAATAATATCCTTTATATTCCTGCACACGTACTCCCAACTGTTTGATTCCATGTACAGTTTCTTCATATGTATATATCCTCTTTGGTTTCATTTGCCATTGCCATATCTCAAAAATAGTCATTGGATAGTCGTTGACATCAAAATATGCAAGTGTTCTCAAAATCGTATTTTGAACATCTGTCATAATCACTTGAATAGTTTTTTATCAAGATAATTTCTACCGGTAATGGACAGATGCGACAATCCCAATGTAACGAATATGAGATCACGTGCACGTATTACAAATGCAAATGCCACAGGGTTTAATGTTGCAATGCCCAATACACCAAACAAAGCAGCGAAACTTCCTTCGAATACCCCTACTCCACCCGGAACAGGAATAAACAGCGCCAACCCCGGTAGTGCACTTATCAGAAACGCTTCTGCAAAATTTAATGATACATCAAAGAAATATGCTATATATAGAACTTCAATAATTCTAAATGAGATGACAGTAAATGACAGAATCGCAAGCAAAAAAACCAATTGCTTCTTTTTTTGAAGAAATCTCGACATTTGCAACTCCATTTTTGTAATGAGTCTACATAAACGCTTTGTCACTTTTATCCGGTTCAAATGCATGAATGAAAAAATTGGCTCTGCAATCTTTTTCCCCGTTGCCAACATCCAAAAAAATACCCCCAAAGAAAGAATGGCAATAATCATCCCTATGATGATATTCGTAAATGATCCATCCTGACCCAAGCCATGCATCAATGCAAGCACAACCCCCGCAAACATGAAGAATATATTTGCAGAGACATCGAATAATGTGTCCAAAATAACCGAGCTTGTCGCTCGACTTACTTTTATTTTGTCTTTTGTAGCAAGAGCGATCTTTGCAGGTTCTCCGCCGATTAGTGCCGCAGGCGTTATATAGCTCACTCCATAGCCAGCCATACGATGTGCAAATGATTTGTAAAGTGATAATTTCTTTTCTTGCACACTTCCTTCTTCATTAATAATGATTTGCCATCGCCAACTTGCAAGTAAAAAATTTAGTAAAGATATACTTACAAATCCCAAAAAAGGAATTACGCCAAAAATGCGTAGATGAGACCAAATAATATCAACACCCTCACGTTCCACAAGCCATGCAAGTGCTCCGGCCCCTAATAGAGATACGATAAGGAATACCGTAAACCGAAGTATTTTTTTTACTGTCATACTCCTGTATCTTACGGCAGGGTAAGAAAAGCGACAAAAAAACCGGGGGATACCCGGTTTTATTACTTCAATTCAATGCCATTATTTTGCTTCGACATCAACAATATCTGCCTTTACTTTTTTCTTCGGAAGGAAGATTTTGTAAAGAATGATGGTTAATACTGTTGTTGTAAGCCAGTACAGCATGATTCCTGCTGGTAGTGACGTAGACCCAATGATCAGTGTAAGTCCTGGGATGAAGAACATCATCATTCTTTGCATATTCGCTGCCATATCTTCATCCATGGCACCAGACGATTTCCTGACAGATTTTTCCGGTCTTTTCGACATGGTAAATCGGATCTGTAAATACTGAAAAATAGCAGCAAGTACAGCAAGCACAATGGATATTTCCGTTAGTGAAATTCCTAAGAATACGGAATTTAGCGTTTCAGGTACTTGCACAAAGCTATACAATATATCTTGATCAACAACTCCAATATCACCGCGTAATACCCTAAACAATGCAAGGAATACCGGCAATTGAATAAAGAGTGGTAAACAAGAGGCAAATGGATTCACATTATGATCCTTATAAATAGCCATTAATTCTTGTGCCATTTTTTCCTTATCATCCTTATATTGTTCGCGAATTTTCTTAATCTTTGGTTGCAGTTCCTGCATTTCTCTTTGCGAACGCATCGATTTGAAGGTGAGCGGGAATAATGCTCCCTTGATGATAATCGTAAGTATGATAATGGCGAGTCCGACATTTCCCGCCGTCAATATATCGCTGAGCCAAATCAATAAATTATAGATCGGATGAATGAGAAGAGCTTCAAAAATATTCATATTTATGTTTCGTCTACTTCTTCAGTATCTTCTTCATTCTCATCCTCAGACTCATTCTCAGCTTCAACCATTGATTCATCTTCTGAACTTTCAGCATCCTCAACAGCTTCCTCGATTTCTTCTGCAACTTCTTCCGCTATTTCCTCAATCTCTTCCTCAGTCTCTTCCACTATTTCTTCTACAGCATCTTCTATTTCTTCTTCCGTTGCCGGAATATTTTCTTCCTCGGCATCAGAAATACCATCTTCTTCAGGTGTTTCACCTTCTGCAGCTTCTTCTTCAGATCCAGCCACATTTAATTTCCATCCGGTAAGCTTCGCCGCCAAACGAACATTTTGTCCACTTCGACCAATCGCTAAACTCAATTGATCCTGAGCAACAATAACCTGCGCTACTCCTTCTTCGTCATCTAAATTAATCATCTCTACTTTTGCCGGAGCAAGCGCTGCACCAATAAACTGCTCTGCATCTGCACTCCACTCAATAATATCGATCTTCTCGCCGCCAAGTTCATTAATAATCGTTTGAATGCGCATACCGCGTTGCCCTATACAAGCTCCTATTGGGTCAATAGAATCATCTTCACAGTGCACAGCAACCTTTGATCGCGCACCTGCCTCTCTTGCAATTCCTTTAATTTGTACAATCCCATCCCCTACTTCTGGAATTTCAAGTTCAAAAAGAGCTTTCACGAGTGCTTCGCTCGTTCGAGAAAGTAAGATTTGTGGCCCGCGGGTACCAAGTGATACTTCTCGTACATGCACCTTAATTCTATCTCCAGAATTATATTGTTCAGATCGCATTTGATCTTCCGGAAGCAATACACCAGCTGTACGTCCTAGATCCACCAAAACAACACGACCTTCGCGTCGTTGAACGGTACCAATCAATACTTCTCCTTCATGTTCTTTGAATTCATTATAAACAATTTCACGTTCTGCTTCTCGCAGTTTTTGCGTAATGACTTGTTTTGCCGTCATGGCAGCCATACGTCCAAACTCTGTTGCAACAGGTAATTCAGTACGCATGACATCACCGATTTCTGAACTCATCTTCAATACTTTTGCTTCCGAAATCATAATTTCTGTTTTCGGATTAAACAAAATTTCTTCTTCATCCATTGGTTCATGCGGAATGATATCTCCCGCTGCACGTGCTGCCTCTTTTGCCGCTTGCATTTCCGCTTGCCGCTCCTCCATCGCTGCTAATGCTTCTGGATCAACATCCTCAACAATAGTCTTCACGTCAAAGGCCTTTACGGAACCATCTGCCGCATCGAATTCTACTTCGATATTTTGCATTTTATCCCCAAAATCCTTACGATATGCTGCTGCAAGTGCAGATTCAATCGTTTCCATTACCGCCTCATACGGTAATCCTTTTTCTTCACAAATCTGCCGAATTGCAGATTCAATATCTGATGCCATAAATATATATATAATCATTTTCTAAAGAAGAAACCCGGCATCAGCCGAGTCTTCATCTGCCAGAAATATAGCACTCTATTCTTATTTTGACAAGTCGATGTTCTCTATATGCACCATATCCTGCTCCGCGTCATGCTCAGTGATAGCAATGACATCAAAACGAACCTTCGGCATTTCGTTTAATCCAAGAATATATTGTTCTGCTGCCCGCATGAGATGTGTAATTTTTTGTCTGGTTACTGATTCTTCTGGATATCCAAATCTATTACTCGACCTTGTTTTCACCTCAACAAAAATAATCTGATCGCCATCTGTAGCAATCAGATCTATTTCTCCGAATCGTGTTCTATAATTTTGTTCAAGGATTTTATACCCTTTTTTCTCGAGTAATTTTTTTGCTCGCTGTTCTCCTGAACGCCCTAATACGATCCTCCGTAGAGACATTACCGTCGTTTTTTCTTAGGAAGATACTTATTTACTGCTGCGTTACTCCGATGCTGTTCTCGTTCTTTCGGAACGTGAATTTTTACATAATATGCAATGGACAGAACCCACGCACATACACCTAATCCCCAAATCAAAAACCAAAATCGTGCACCAAAAATAAAGAGTTCCTCATAACTGAACCACAGGAATAGCATTCCAATCCATCCCATTGTCGTGAACATGGTCGCTATTTTTTTATAGGTTCTGACCAAGAACATGTCTTCTTTTCTACGCCGAGCAACCATGGTAGCAATCGCTCCAAAAATCACACAAAGTGAGAAAAGAATAAAAAAGCTTCTGAAAAAAAATGGGGATAATGAAATCGGGTGCAATCGAAACCAGAAATTAAGCGTAAGTAGATTATTCATATCGCCTGTAATATTACTAGATAGTCCTAAAGAGTCAAGTTTTAAAAACACTGAACAATGACCTAACGGGACCGACTTTGCTGGTGTAAGCACTATTTCTCAATATATAATAAGAAGTAGGTCTCTTGTTTTAATGCCACAGCTAAAGCTACGGCGGTTCACCCTAGGTGACAGGAGAATCAACTTAAGACCCGACCTTTCACTTTCCGATTTAAGGTTCGACTTCTCGCATGAAGTACGGACCTTTCTCATCGAGGTTCAACCTCGCCGTACCGAGGTTCAACCTCGAGGTTGAACCTCGGGAATAAAGTCGGACCTCTCTTTCAGCAACAAAACCGTCCGCGAAGGATATTAGATGATATTTGTTTGAAGTTCGAGGACCGTAGCGGAGT
>CAYWYQ010000030.1:0-9165 GCA_964462325.1 uncultured Gammaproteobacteria bacterium
GTACTAATACGTACAGTGTAGCGAAGTGCGCAAGATGTGAATGCAAAGTACGCCAATAGACAAGCGGAAGTCTTAATTTGTGAATACACTGCGCTTATACGCCTCTAAATTCTCGAGCGCCAGTCCCGTCCCACGCGCCACCGCCATTTGAGGTTCTTCCGCCACATAGGTTGGAACACCTGTTGATTCTGCGATCAATCGATCCAAATTCCTTAATTGAGAGCTTCCTCCAGAAATAACAATCCCTTTATCCATGACATCTGCAGAAAGTTCTGGTGGTGTCTTATACAAAACATCTTTCATCGTTTGTAAAATTCCTTCTAACAGTGGCTGAATTGCCTCGGTAACATCATCAGAAGTCACCTCAATAATTTTTGGTAAACCTGTGATCATATCCCGTCCTTTTACCTCCATGGACAATGTGTCTTCCAAATACATTGCTGAACCAACACCAATTTTGATATTTTCTGCCGTCCGCTCTCCAATCGCTAAATTATATTTCTTACGAACATGATCCGTGATTGCATAATCAAATTTCATTCCGCCAATACGTATAGAATCCGACGCAACAATTCCCCCAAGTGAAATCACCGCCATTTCGGTTGTCCCTCCCCCAATTTCCACAATCATATGTCCTGAAGGAGATCCAATCGGGATATTTGCACCAATGGCAGCCACCACTGGTTGTTTGATAATAAAAGCTGCTTTTGCACCAGCGGTAATCGTTGCATCAATAACCGCACGCCTCTCTGTAGAAGTAATTCCTCCTGGTACCGCAACCATCACTTCCGGGCGAAAAATTCGAATTCCTCCAAGAGCTTTATTAATAAAATAACGAAGCATCGCTTCAGTGGTTTTATAATCTGCAATTACACCATCCTTCAACGGACGCTTGGCAATAATAGTGTCCGGCGTACGTCCAAGCATGTCCTTTGCTTCCTTACCAACCGCCAGAACGGTTTTATCCATTTTTGAAATGGCAACAACAGAAGGTTCATTAATAATAATGCCACGCTTTGGCACATAAACCAAAACGCTTGTTGTTCCTAAATCAATTCCAATTTTCTTCGAAAGCATCGTCTGGTTATTATGCAATTTCTAACAAATTTTTAACAGGAAGTACTGTAAAAGTCAAAGAAAATAGAAGCTTAATCTGCAATTATTTCTGCTGACTTATACGAAAGTCTTGGATTCTTCTCCATCCAATATTTCCGCATATACTTAAAAAAGCTTGCAATCTGAATCCAGGTAATTTTTGAGGTTAATTGAGTATATAGACCACCATCGGCTGACTGCCTTCTGTGATAATGAATCATTTCACTATGCGGATAATACACAACACGCCAATTCTTTTCCCAAAATCGTCTACATAAATCATTGTCTTCGTAATACATGAAGAACTGCTCATCAAAATTCCCTACCTCTTCAAGGGCTTTTGCCCTCGTAAAGAGAGCACCTCCGATCATTGAATCCACATCCATGACTTCATCATGCGGATCATTTATCATTAAATAATGATTTACTGTTTCTTTACCTCTCCTCAAGCGACCAAAAGGCGTTCGGCGATATAAGGGCAGTAATAATGTCGGGATCCGATAACTAGAGTACTGCAATGTTTGATCTGGATTGAGTAATTTTGGACCACAAACACCAATATCGGGATTTTTATCCATAAATGAAACAAGATTTTCAATCGAATGAGGTTGCACAATTATATCCGGATTAAAGATGAAAACATAGCGTCCATTTGCATGGCGAATTCCTTGGTTCATTCCTGCACCAAAACCAATATTTTTCTCCAGGGATTTATAGATGATATCTGAAAATTCAGTTCGTACAATATCTTCCAATCCCAATTCAGGCGTATTATCTACAATGATGATTTCATAAGATATATTTGGAGCAGCACGACGAATACCGCGCAGCGTTTGGCGCAATTTCTTTTTTGCAAAAGCATGTACGATAATAATGGATACGTCCGGTTTCATAATGTAACGTTGCTGATCATTCGATAAAAAGCCGTAGATCTTTCGCACGCACCCTTGTTTTTTCCTTTATTTTTGCCCGCTTGTCAAGAAGAGAGGGTATGTCTTTTGGAAGATAAAATAACATTTTCCTGCTTTGTGATTCAAAGATAAAGGCATATATTGACCGCAAAAGAAGATTGGACACAAGCCAAGGCGAATAGAGAATGAAGCTAATAAAATCAATATGCTTTAACACCAAGTACCACTGATTTCTCGTGGACAGTGCCGCTAAAAATGCATTTTGATTCCGGTGATTTTTTATACGTGTCCAAAGATCCATTTTTTCTGCCCCATATACGCCTCTATGATGATAGGCAATGGCTTTTGGCTCGAATAGAGCGAAATGTTCTGCTTTAGCAAAACGCCATGCGACATCACAATCCTCTTTATATGAAAAGAAATCCTCATCAAAAAATTGACCATCTATTGATATATCTCGAATAGTTTCGGATCTGAAAACTCCAATGGCACCAGAGGGCGAAATAATGTGGACATCTTCATCATATTGCTTTTTGTCGAGCTCCCCGGCACCGCGATCTGTCATGCTCCACCCCTTTTTTACACGAAGTCCTGTCGAGTCTAGAATATCTGATTTTACAGATTCTACTATTTCATCGTGCATCGAGACTTCCCCAAATGCCCTATATAATTTTGGCTGTACCGCATCAATAGATGGATTGAGGCGTAATACTTCTACCATTTTTTCTATACAATCCGGCTCTAAAATCATGTCCTGATTCACATACATGATCAGTGCACCACTTTCCGTTGGTAGACGGGAAAGTGTAAATTCCATTAATTGATTATGCCCCTTCGCAAATCCTAAATTTTTCACATTTCGTCCAATAACCACCTTCGGATAATGCTCACGTAAATATTCAATTGTTTCATCCGTGCTCCCATTATCCATGACGCGCAATGTTGTCTTTTTATATGTTTGATTATCGATAGAAGCAAAGAATTCCGGCAAATATCGGAATCCATTCCATGTCAATAAGTGGACGTAAACATGCATAAATCTATCTTAATTGAGAGCACAAAAGACCGCAAGGTACTATACGTCCAAATGTCCGATAAGGAGGTTGAACCTCGAGGTTGAACCTCGAGAATAAAGTACGGACCTAGGGAAGCCAACGAATCCACGTCCTGCTCAGAGAATGGAATACGCTAGATTCCTGATCCTACCTGCCGGCAGGCAAGCTTATCCGGAATGACGGTGTGCGCCAAGAGCTAAGTTGCTAAATGCTAAAGAGCTAATGGCTAAAATCTAAGTAGCTAAAAGCTCAGTGGCTAATCGGCTACCCCCTACACGCTACCCCCTACTCCCTATTTCCGCAGGTGTACTAGAAAAGTACATTGAGGATATTTTCGAAAATCTTAATGAAAAGATCGCCTGTTTCAAGCGGACGCCCTATTCGATGAGCGGCGTCCCTGTCATCTCCTCCGGTTGCTCAATACCAAGTATTTTCAGCATCGTCGGTGCAATATCTGCCAGCATGCCAATGGGGGGCATTAAAGACAGATCACCACCCGGTACATCCCCTGCAATCCCAGGCTGTCCTTCGTAGATATTCCCTATGATATGTAATGGCACTGGATTTGTGCTATGTTCTTTATCCATTTCACCTGTTTGCACATTTTTAACTTCCTCAATATTTCCATGATCTGCCGTAATCATGACTACTCCATCTTCCGCTAAAACAGCCTTTGCAATTTTCCCAACACATTCATCAACTGTTTCAATAGCTTGAATTGAGGCTTTTAAATCTCCCGTATGAGAAACCATGTCCGGGTTTGCATAATTTACAATCATGACATCATAGTTACCGGTCTGCACATCCTTCAATAAGTGGTCAGTTATTTCTCTTGTTGCCATGTCAGGAGCCTCGTCATAAGACGGGACCTTTGGAGATGGAATAATAACCCTATCTTCATTCGGAAATGGCTGTTCTCTCATCCCATTCAAAAAGAATGTCACATGCGCGTATTTTTCCGTTTCCGCAATATGTAACTGCACAAGACCAGCATTCGACAACACTTCAGAAACAGTATTCACCAAATTCTCCGCAGGAAATAATACATCGACAGGCAATCCTTTTTCATACTCTGTCATGCTTGTGAAGTGTAAATTCTTTATATATTCCCGTTCAAACTTCTGAAAATCTGGTAGCACAAATGCCTTTGTAATCTGCCTTGCTCTATCAGGCCGGAAATTCATACAGACAATTGCATCTCCTTTTTGTATCACCGCCGCTGGCTTTCCGGGTTTGCCAATAACCACCGGTACAAATTCTTCATCAAATACCTCTTTTGTATACGAGGACTTCAATGCTTCGAGCGGATCTTGAAATATTTCTTCTGATTCCCCTAAAACCATGGCATTATATGCTTTTTCTGTCCTTTCCCAGCGATTATCCCTATCCATAGAATAGAAGCGTCCTGAAAGAGTAGCTATTTTGCCGACTTTTAATTCCTTCATTTTCGCCTGTAACTCTTCGATAAATTCTACGCCTGAATTATAGAGTGTATCTCGACCATCCAATATTGGATGCACGGCAACCTTTTTTATTTTTTGCTGTTTACAAAATTCAAGTAAAGCATATGCATGTGTATTAAATGCATGCACCTTCCCTGAAGACATTAGTCCAAAAATATGAAAGGTTCCATCTGTTTTCTTCACATGTTCAGCCGTTTTCAACAACTGTTGATTTTGAAAAAATTCTTTCGTTGTAATTGATTTCTCGATCCTTGGTAATGCCTGATAATAGACACGGCCCGCCCCAATGGTAAGATGACCGACTTCTGAATTCCCCATTTCTCCCCACATTAAGCCAACGGTTTCTCCAGATGCTTTTAGCGTCACCACAGGATACCGTTCTTTGAATATATCGAAATTTGGTGTTTTCGCTAAAGAAATTGCATTTCCATCACCGGCTGGCGCAATACCATACCCATCTAAAATCATCAAAACCACTGGGCGCGGTCTCTGTGTGTTTTTATGTATAGGTTCATCAGACATATGCCACATTATACCTCAGAAAATCCAAACAAAAAACAGCTTACGCTGAATGAAAAACTTTTTTGTTCACGAGATGAATCGTGAATAGAACGTATTTATTTGTTTATTGCAACATTCGAACCTCCAGGTACCAAATACTCCACACGTTTAACCTCCCTCAGTCCAAGCATATTCATTCTACTCGCAACGGATTCGATTGAACGTAATTGTGCTACTCGAATATCTAATCGCTGTTGTTCATGTGCATATTCCTCAATTGTATACTCTAAATCTCTCATTTCAAATCCTACGGTAGCGGTAACATTGACTTGCCAAATATACAGTATACTAGCACAAATTGTTAATACAGTAAGAAGTACTGGTAATATATTCGTACGTGAAACTGACTTTAATTGTACTAATGCCTTTCGCATATCTCCTTTTATTTCTTAATTTTTTTTGCAATTCGTACCTTTGCACTCCGTGCTCGAGGATTTTTCCTTACCTCATCGTATTTTGGTTGTAATGGTTTTTTGGTCACTATTTCTAACTCCTCTGCTTCTTTCAATAGATTCTTTACAAGCCTATCCTCTTGTGAATGAAAAGTGATAATCACCATGGAACCACCAGGTTTTAACTGATTAATCCCCGCCTGAATACCTCTCTCTACCTCTCCCAATTCATCATTTACAACGATGCGAATTGCTTGAAAGATTTTTGTTGCAGGATGTTGCCTCCCCTTTCTTCTAATGACACTCGATATAATATCCGCCAATTGAACGGTCGTTACAATTCTGGATTTACGACGGGCATTAAAGATAGCATTCACGACTTGTGGTGCAAGCGACTCTTCCGCATAGCGACGAAACAGCGTAACAAGATCTTCCTTGGACCAGCCATTCACAACCTTTTCTGCTGTCAATTCCTGCGTAATGTCATAACGCATATCAAGCGGACCATCTTTTTGGAAGGAAAATCCTCTCGACGCATCGTCAACATGTACAGATGAGAATCCAAGATCATAGAGTATTCCATCGACAGAACCTAAGTCATATCCACCCATATTTGCATAGGAATCTCGAATAAACACTTTTGTTCCTTTCGAGTTTTTGAGACGATTTTTCGCGAGGGTAAGATTGCGATCATCACGATCAAACGCAATTAATGTCCCTGTTTCGCCGACACCGTCTAGTATGAGCTTGGCATGACCTCCTAAACCAACTGTTGCGTCGATAATGGTCATCCCTGCTTTTAATTGAAGCCCTTCTAGCACCTCTTTTACCATGACGGGAATATGTTCTGATTCTTTCATAGTGCTCCGCCAAACATGCGGAGCGAGGCTTAGATACCCAGTTCTCCAAGTTGTTCGGCTATATCGCTTGCTTTATCTTCTGTTTGAGCACGATACTCTCCCCATCGTGCCTCATCCCAAATTTCCAGACGTGAATACACGCCTACAATCACCGCTTTCTTACCTAAACCTGCGTATTTACGCAAATAATCTGGTATAACGAACCGTCCCTGCTTGTCAGGTTGAACATCCATTGCGCCAGCAAGCATGAGCCTGGCGAATGCACGTGAGTTTGCCTGCCCCAAGGGCAAGCCTGCTAATTTATCAGCAAGCTTACCCCACTCCTCCAAGGGGAGCAGGAACAGTGAAGCGTCGAGACCGCGCGTAACAACCGCACCTTTCGCGAGGTCCGGACGAAACTTCGTAGGGATCGACATGCGACCCTTTTCGTCAATTTGATGGTGATACTCGCCTATGAACACAGGCTAAAAATGAAAGAACAAGCGGTTGTTAACACTGCCACAAAACATGCGGGGGCATGATTTCTGACAGGGGGAGATGTCCCGAACCGCTTGTTTAAAATAATTTAAATAAGCCGAGGCGTCATTCTGTAAGTCCGATTTAAAACCGTGATTTTAAGTCCGACTTAGAGAACCCACTTTGTGCCTCATTACTTCCACTTTACCCCACCACTCTCCCATAGTCAACAAAAGTTATCCACTTATTTCAATTAAAAAATTAATACTTACAGTTAACTTTCTCTATCATAATGGACAGAGTGAAGAGAAAAGTTGGCTATAAAAAAGTAAGGCTTTTTTAAGTTTTTTAATTTTTTAAGTCCGACTTAAATGTATTGTTTTAAGTCGGACTTAATTATCTAGTATTATATGCCTATCTTTTATTTATCTACTATATTATATTTGTATGCAATTATTTAAGACTAATATCAGCCATTTTATTTGATTAATACCTTGACAAAAGGGCTATTTTTTGGTAAATTATGTAGTTCGAGCTTCAATCATGAAGTAACGAATAGGTAGAAATACCAAAGGAGATGTAAATGATTTTCCCGACAAATTCCCTCAAATCAGCGCTTTTACGCGCTGCTTTGATCCTGTTCGTACTTACTGCAGGTGTTTTTTACACCTGCAGTACCGCCCATGCGGGCGGAAGTGCCTGCGGGCACCTTACCCACGGAACGAACAACTGGCAGGTTTGCCAGATCGAATGGGCTAGCGAGACAGCCTCGACCAACTGGTCGAGAATCAACGATCTCGAGACCGAGCTCGAGATCGCAGGGGATATCCGCATTGACCTCGAGCTGCGACTGCAAGCCGAGATTGAAGAAAGGCAAAGAGCTCTTTTCGCCGCAAAACGGCGCATCGAGCAGCTGGAGTCCGAGGCCCAAGCATGGCGAACCATGCATATTGAACTCACCGAAACTCGGCAGGATAGCCTGATCGAGTCAATCATTGACCAGGTAGAGACCAACAGGGTCGCGACGCTCGATCAGAGCCTCGACATCTGGGATCTCGAAGTTGATGTCAACGGCATCAACGGAACAGACTTCGGAGGGCTAACCACGCAGGTTAGCCTGCTCGCCGAACACGTAACCGGTGAAGCCGGTTATGTGTTGTCGTATGGGGCTCCCCCCCTATTCGAGCGCGTCGACGCGCTCGAAACCAGCATGTACGGCTGGTTAGACGAGGACAGCCTCTACTCCCCTGGAGTGGAGAACCAGCTGGTCGGGATCGACCAGCATATTGGTGAGCTTTATGCTCACATCGACGATTTGTACGACATCTGCCTTCCGTAGATGCCGTGCAACAGACCCCGTCCTCACAAAGCTCAAATGAGCTGCGTGGGGATGGGGTCATTTTTAAATTAAAGGGGATGGGGTCATTTTTAAATTAAAGTCAAATTAAGTCCGACTTAAATGTGGTGTTTTAAGTCGGACTTAATTATTAATTATCAGGACTTAATTATCTAAAGTCGGGCTATATCTACGACTTAATTACCTACAGTTTCAAAGCGCTACAAGTATATCGAATCTAGTATAAATCACTATTTAATTTTTACAACTTGCTAATTAAGGATAATTTTAATATTATATTCACATTGGTCGCAATCAAGCGTTCATAAAGGAGAAAGAAATTCATGCTCCATTTGGGAGCGGGTGGGGTAAGCTCCGTCAGGGATAACATTCCCCGGGAATGTCCTGGTGGCCTCCACTACCAGATTCGTACACCTTCGGCCAATTGGTCAGAGATGTCGAAAACTCCCCGTCGTCGCCCGTTCCAGCATCCGAACTCGTCAAGCTCAGATGTGTCGTGGAGGAAGCGTCGCACAACTGTTAGTCGTCTTTATTTCTGAGGAGCTACGCAGAAATACAGGTGTCAATACAGTTTGTTCCTTGTTCGCCGAGTGTCAGCACGAGGTACCTTGTACATCACGAACTGAGGCTTATCAATTCACGCGTGTGCAACCATCCTTTTCGCTCGTAGTCACTTGTTCGTAAAGAACAGCGACACTTCTTAATTGACAACCAGCTCGTATATGGGTCACCGGTCATCTGCAGAGCAGTAATCCCGGTGACCATTTTTAGCTTATTCTCCAAACAAAACCACGGCCACGAGGCTGTGATTTTCCACTGTAAGGACCCCTGTCATTCCCGCCCTGAATCAAGTTCAGGATAAACTACAGCTGGAATCTAGCGTAATACTATAGCGATGGATCCCGAATCCCGTCTTCATCGAGGTTGCGGACGGACTAGGTAAATCCGGGATGAAAAAGTATTACAACATAGGGACAAGCTATGCTTGAATTCTAGGATCCCACGGTCGTCAGGT
>CAYWYQ010000031.1:0-8665 GCA_964462325.1 uncultured Gammaproteobacteria bacterium
TCCACCGTCGCTTTACTTCCTAAAGCTATGGCTGGAGTATGCGAGGTCGGACCTTGAATACTAGCGTGCTAAATATTCAATCATTGTATCCACATCGCTGACCTCGAATGGATCCTCTTCATGATTATCTTCCTTTCCTTCTTCAATAAACATTTTTTCGACAATACCGTCTTTCACAACCATGCTATATCTCCAGCTTCTATCACCGAATCCAAGATTATGTTTACGAACAAGCATCCCCATTCCGTCAGTAAACTCAGCATTTCCATCAGGAATCATTTTTACATTTGATACATTCTGATCCTTTGCCCAAGCATTCATAACAAAAGTGTCATTCACACTCAAGCAATATATTTCATCAATACCCAGCTCTTTCAATTCATTTGCCTTCACTTCATAGCCAGGCAAATGTGTTGATGAACACGTTGGTGTAAATGCTCCCGGCAAGGCAAAAACAGCCACACGTTTTTCATTAAAAATCTCATCTGTTGTCAATTCCTTCCATTCATATTCATTTGCATCATTCAAGGCTCTTACTTGAAATGTCGCATGTGGTACATGTTGTTTTTCCATAGTCGTTTTATTTTTACGCTGTCAGTTTATCAGATTTTCGCACAACAATAAATGTTGTTAAATTTGGATGATTATCCTGTATTCCTTTTTCAATGAGTTTCAGATCGTAGAAATGTGCTGAACGTGCCGGAGCTATTACTGCACAGGTATCTGGTAATATTCCTTCAGATAAATCATGTGCGGCCTTTGCAGTATCTTCCCACTCTTTTAGTTCAACATGAGGAAATGATTGCCTGATAAAACGATCACATTGAGCAAGTGCCTGAGAGTGCGACGCGATAGAGCTTATTTGATCTCTATCTATTCCTGGCTTTACCATCAGGCATTGGTAGATCTCCATCCAAAGCTCATCAAAATATTCAAATGTATGATTCCCCATCGCCCTAAATGCAGGCCGCACCAGTCCTCCGCGTGAATTTACAACTGGGAAAATTCCAATATCTGCATCACAACTATCAATTGCCTTCAAAACACGTTCCATGTCCGTTGCAAATATAATATCTGGTGTTATATTTTCCCTCTGTGCATACAATAATCCAGCCTCTTCTGAGAATGAACCCGGGTCTCCTGAAACTGCTATTCGAATTGTCTTCATAATTTGATTTACAAATAATGTAACAAATACTGAAAGATCTTTCCATCATGCCAATATAATTGACATTTATATCTATATATGTTATATTCACGGCTTATTAACCCCCCTAATAAAGGGATGGCCTGATCTTCATTTGCTTATGCGTCTGAATGCTCATGCCGCATAAGAATATATGAAGACATTTAAAGATTTAGGAATTCCGGCAAAACTTGCCGATCATTTATCAACACTCGGGATTACAAATCCGACACCTGTTCAAACAAAAGCAATCCCAGTAGCTCGAGCTGGAAAAGATATTGTTGGTGTTGCAGAAACAGGAACAGGAAAAACATTTGCTTTTTTAATTCCAATGTTTGAGCGAATCAAAAAGCAAGGTGGAACAGGACTTGTTATCCTTCCTACACGTGAGCTTGCTCAACAGGTAGAGGATGAATTTATTAAAATCGCAAAACCAATGCATCTTAAATGCGTTCGACTTGTTGGTGGTGAAGACTACCGCAAGCAACTACGTGGTTTAAAGGCAAGACCAGACGTTATTATTGCAACTCCGGGACGTCTAATTGATCATCTGCAACAAAAAACATTGAATCTATCAAAGCTAACATCTTTAGTTTTTGATGAAGCTGATCGAATGATGGATATGGGATTTTTACCCCAAATTAAGCAGGTAATGCAATTCGTTCCTGCAAAGCGTCAGACCATGCTATTCTCGGCAACCATGAGCGGTACAATTAAAAACGTGATTAAACAGTATTTGAAAAATCCTGAACGTATTGAAATAGCACGATCAGGAAAACCAAGTGCAAATGTTGATCAACAATTATACATTGTCCGAGAAGAAGATAAAATTCGCCTATTGGATCACATTCTCCATGAATACACTGGGCTCGTTATTGTATTTATTCGAACAAAGTACCGTGCCAAGAAAATCACGAAGAGTTTGAGTCAAATGGGATACAAAGTTGACGAATTACACTCGAATCGAACACAAAATCAACGAAAACGAGTCATGGAAGGTTTCCGATCTGGAAAATTCCGTATTCTTGTTGCAACAGATATTGCCGCTCGAGGAATTGACGTTCCAAATATTGAAGCTGTTGTTAACTACGATATTCCGGATCAAACTGAGGATTATGTTCACAGAATTGGACGAACAGGTCGAGCAGGAAATACGGGAATCGCATTTACTTTTGCTATGCGTAGTCAAAGTCGAGCCATTCGAGACATCGAGAAATTCATGGGTCAGCGTTTAAATCTTCGTCAATTACCATCATTGCCAGCTCGGCGTGTAGATAAAGAGTCACTTCGTCAGTTCAAGGCGGATAAGCGAAGACGTCATGAACCAAAAAACAAAAAGAAATATGGTGATCGATCAAGACGTGAGGACAGTCGATCTGAATCAGGTAGCAGAAATAAGAAACGTAAACCATTTTCAAAGAATGGTGATGCGGGACAAGGAAAGTCAGATTGGAATCGTCCATTCAAATCTCGTAGAAATAGATCGGCAAATACATCTGGACGTCCATCATTTCGTGGAAAGAATAATCAATCTGGAGGTGGAAAAAACCGGCGTACAAGAAGTGTAACAACAAGACGGAGTTCGCGATAATATTTGGTCATAAAAAAGTAGAGCGGAAGCTCTACTTTTTGTATTCTACTAATTTGACCGATGTGTCATCATAAGAAATCTGTAAATAGATTCTGCCAAGTACCTGCCCACGTGGTGTCTCTACATCTACGCGCCAACGCCCCTCCTGCGTACTCGTCTTGAATGTATATCCCCTGTATCCACCGTCTCGACCTCCAATAATTGGATAACGTATCCTGTCACGTTTTACCCATTCATCCTCTGCTACATCGTAGAACTGCCATTCATGAACGATTGTTGTATTTAATTCTGCAGGCGCAAATACCGTTGACCAAACATACACAGGGTCACCTGGTTGAATATGTATCACCTCACCTGGAATTAATCGATCAATAAATGTTTGTTTTTCGCCTTCTATATGATAGGTGCTACCAATCCTCTCAACAAAATGATACACCCCTGCTTCGCGTAATGATAATGGTATTGGCGGGATTAGATTGAAAAAATAGAGCGCATTAAAAAGACCGTAAATAATGAGTACCGATAATGAAATGGCCCTTCGATTGTTTTTAATTGAATGTATAAAAGCGGAAAGTACAGTCAGGTAGATAAAAATGACTGCAAGACTTATTCCTCCAGCAATCAAAAATACCCATGCATCAATCGTATTAAACACATATGGAAGGATGAGGGATGTGATCGATAACAAAATAAAATAATAAACGGACAATTGTACGGTAGGTTTTAGATAATATTTTCGAAATACATCATTCGATGCCATGAGGATTGCGATAATCAAAATAAGAGGCCAACTTGTTGAAATTGAACCACTGAACCAGTAAAAGATAAATGAGGCGCTCAGAAGTGCTCCAAATATAAACTGTACAATCAAAGGAGAAATCAGCCGTACATATCGTAAAATTCCATAGCGCGTAGCGCGATCCCTCGCATCATATATATGCATGAAAAAAATCATTATTCCAGCGAGAATAATATAGACAGTCAATAGTGTAAATGCAGTTTCAATTTTAATTGAACGGAAGGTAATGAAATCTACAAGTAGTCCAGCAATAAGCATGCCAGGCAATAAATAACGTTCGTATTTTTTGAACTGTTTTTTTAGTTTTTGATAAGTCCTCCTCATTTATCGCTATTTTACCTCATGGTATATATCTGTATCTTCAGGGCCAGTAACATCTAATATCGCCCATGCGCCTTTATTCATTCGTGCGAGTGCATGGTCTACGAGTATATAGCTCCCTGGTACATCAACTGTAAATTCTACAATTGTTGCACCACCTGGGAGTACGGCAGTTGTTTGTACATCCTTAAGTGTAGTAGCATCATCGATTGCGCCCTCCGGATAAACTAGATCAAAGATTTCACCAATAACATGAAAAGACGATACAAGGTTAACACCCCCATTACCTACATACATTCGAATTCGATCACCGACCTCAGCTTGCATACGCGGAGTATCCTCAACCCTGCCATTAAATGTCACATAATTTGGTATTCCGTCTAGTAATGCTTGGGAATCGAATAGCACAAGACCTTTCTTACCAAGCTTTCCTTGCGTATATAATTCACCTTGAACTATATAGAATTCCTTATCCACTTCAGGTAAACCTCCCGTAGGTTCAACAAGGATCATTCCATATTGCCCATGTGAATTATGAGTACTCACATTCGAGGTAGCACAGTGATATATGTATAAGCCAGGATGTTTTGCAAGCCAACTCACTGACCTTGACTCTCCTGGCTCCACTAATGTTACCGAGGCACCGCCCCCGGGTCCAGTAACTGCATGTAGATCGATATTATGCGGGTGTAAACTAGATTCATCATTTTCCAAAGTCAGAATAACAGTATCCCCTTCTTTAACACGCATCATCGGCCCGGGAACACTTCCATCATATGTCCAATAATTGAAGTAGATACTGTCTGCAATTTCAGAAATTACTTCTTTTGCCTTAACCTGAATCTGTACTGTTTGTGGTGCGCGACTTCCAATAGGGTCAGGTACATCGTTTGGATCTCTACCAATATCTTCCACGGGTTCAAATCTATCCCTATGGAATATAAATTGCATTGCGTCAATAAGAGGTATCGATGCTGGTTTTTGATCAATAGCCATAGACTTCATCATTGGAGGTAGTGCAAAGTATACAGGATAAATACCGCTCGAAAGTACAGCAAAGATTCCTGCGATAAATAATGTGATGACCCCAATACTTATATAGACATGTCGACGTATCGTCTTTTTATTCAGCAGTCTACGCAATCCTATCATTAGGATTATAAGCGATACGCATAATATGATAATACTCAAAGCTCCAAATATTAGAAAAGTGTACATATATCTATTCCTGCAAATATAGTGAATCAATTATTTACATTTTATCACACTAACTTCAGTTTCACATGCATGGATTAGTCAAATACATTCCACTCGCACAAAGAATAATTAAGCAAGGGTAATTAGAATAGTCAGCAGGTAAGCTAATATAAAAACACTGACCAAGTGATCAGTGCATGGGTAGTATTTATCCGGAAAGTGGAAACTATTTCTCTCGTTTTACATGAAATTTATTCATATAACTTTCAAATCGATTCCAGATTAATTCAGATTTAATACCAAACATAGTGGCATCATATCTGTGTTTTCCGCGATTATCTGAGCGTTTATTGCGCATTACTGTGAATTCATCGACTATCCTTGTCATTGCCCCATACTCTATTGAAAGGCCGAGTCTCGCACATAGCAATTGAACTGTAATTAGTTGATTCTCTACAAAATCACTGAATGCAATATTGTAGATTTTTCTGTTGACAATACACGATCCCCTGTTCACGGCTATATTGAACCTATCGGAAATATATGGGCCAATCTCCTGCGGTCTTGCATCTCCGAACATAACACGTCTCAACAGGGATGTTAATGAACTATATGAAGGAATAACTTTTGCTGGATCTCTATGCGTCCAGATCACACTCGCATCTGGGAAAACCGTGAAAATCTCCTTCAAAAAGCATAGATGGTCTGGACACTTTACTAGCAATCTCTTTCCATGATTCTGATGCAATAGGATCTGATACATGAGCTTCAAATCCTCGTATGCCCAAGAGAGATCTTGTTCCATCAACCAATCACCGAATTCCGGAATCGCAAATTGCCAATCCTGATTCATTACAGCGAAGCTCTGAGCCATCAAATGCCAATCCTCTTCTGGCGTATACCAACGAATTTCGTGAATAGATGACTGCTCGGGAGCAAACCAATATGCGAATCTAAGAAATAAAAATGCACGATATTTCCGCCAGAATCTCTCTAGGCTACGAGGGGCCCAAAGTGGAAACGGATTCACCAATTCCCAGAATGGAGGAGCATATATTTCTGGATGGGCTGCCAAAAGTGTCTGTAATGCGGTCGTTCCAGTTCTCGGAAAGCCTACAATGAATATAGGTGCTTCCACATTAGTATTGCGCACTTCGGGATTCTTCTCCAAATACCTATCTCTTCCTATGCGATTCTTCAAGGCCTTAATGGCAATTGAGCGAATCAAGACTCTTCCAATTGGAGTAATAGGGCCTTTGGCAATCTCTTTGAGCATCTTGTCCATTGCGATGATAAATGGCTCACTACGCGAATGAAATCCAACAGAGTCTCGAATATTGGATGGATCAATATTCGTAAAACGAAAATTACGCCTCATGAAAAAACCAATAATCCAATTGATGAAAAGTTCAAATCGTCCATATTTCATGGACTTTACCGTTGCATTTGACATAAATGAACTCCTGTAAAAGGTGCATAAAAGTTATCAACTTTATACTAAATAGTCAATGTATTTGATGTATTGCCTTATATCAAGTCCTACGATTTATGTTCTTTACTTTATCAAAGTAATAATGATATATTGCGCTAAATCTAGTATTTATTTATAGAATATGGTATATATTCGCACGATATGGCAGATCAAAATACAATCATTCGATTCGACAATGTAACATTTGGGTATGACCAAAATAAACCTGTTTTAAAAGAGGCGAGTTTTTCTTTAAAGGAAACAGCTAAATTTACCCTCATGGGACAAAATGGTGCAGGGAAAAGTACTATCTTAAAATTAATTTCCGGAGAATTAAAACCAGATATTGGTCAGATTCACATGCCAAAGGATGTGTCCATTGCAACCGCAAAACAAGTCATGGACCGTACGCATTATACCGAAACCATTCGTGAATACTTTGCGCATGCATTTGAAGAGGTTCCCTATAATCTCGACAAGCGGATTAATGATGTTCTTGAAGCTGTGAACTTCCCTACTAACCTTGAAAAACTCGTTGGTGATTTATCTGGTGGACAACAGGCGCGGTTATTACTTGCCTTTGCCTTAATACAGGAACCAGATATTCTCTTACTCGACGAGCCGACAAATAATTTAGATCGCGCTGGGATTGATCATCTTTTGGTATTTTTGATCATGTATCCAAAAACCGTTCTTGTTATTTCCCATGATGCAGAATTCCTTAATAGTTTTACGGAGGGTGTCTTACATTTAGATATTTATACTGGACAGGTAGATAAATATAACGGTAACTATAACGATGTTGTTGAAGAGATTTCTGCACGTGTTGAACGAGAGCGGGCACGCAATGCGCAATTATTGAAAACCATTCAAGACCGCAAGGATAAAATCAACTTCTTCGCTCATAAAGGTGGAAAAATGCGAAAACTCGCAAGTAAACTCCGCGAGGAAGTTCGCGAAGCAGAAGCAAATCTCACAGGGACTCGTCAGGACGATAAAACGATTCGTGGTTTTGAAATTGAAGCTCAGAAATTTACTGATGTCATCCTGAACATCGAAGGCGTGAAGGTGATTCAGAATCATGAAGCGAATGAAGTTCCGGTAGATATTGAATTACGTACAAAGTCACATTTGCTTGTAGAGGGTCCAAATGGAATTGGGAAATCTACACTATTACGTTCACTAGCCGAAGGGAAAAATCCAAAAGCATCCATCGCAGAAGGTGTAGAAATTGGGTATTATCAGCAGGATTTTTCTGGACTTGATTTTAATCAAACAACGTATGAATCATTGCGATCCATGATATACGATGACGATGAACAGCTGATTAAACATACAGCCGCAAAATTCTTACTTAGTGGAGAAACATTACAGACAAAGGTTGGGTCATTGTCAGAAGGGCAAAAAGGTTTACTTTCATTTGCACGTTTCGTATTGCAAAAACCTAGTATTTTGATCGTGGATGAGCCTACAAACCATATTAATTTCCGTCATTTGCCCGTTATTGCAAAAGCATTAAACGCCTATCAAGGATGTTTGATTGTCGTGAGTCATGATGAAGAGTTTGTAAAACAAATTGAATTTGATCAAATATTAAATCTAGGAAAATATATTCAATAATATATGGCAAAAGGAAAGAGTCCACGCAAAGAAAAAAAGAAGCCTAAGAAAAAGGCGGATAAGAAAAAATAGCCCAAATGGGCTATTTTATTATTTGCATGCCTTGCAGCTTTTACACCAACCAAGGAGCTTTGCAATTGTTCCTACAACAGCAACTCCGACAAGGATGTAAATCCCCAGTTCAGGCTATTCACAAGACCCCGATCACTGAGATAAATCTATTGAAATATATCACCACGACTCATGACGTGATAAAGGGTGCTAGGATATTCAATACGAAGTGGTCTTGCCATACTCTGTTAGTATATCAAAAACACATAACCCGACCTGACCCTTTTACTAAACAAACCATTGGTTTTACCGCTCGGCAGGATCCCTACACCCTCATTCTTCCGCGGGCGGTATGTATAGAAGAATGGCAAACTTTGTTTGCCGAGCCAAAAGAAAACAACCCTTGCGGGTTGCATTCTTTTGGCTCCG
>CAYWYQ010000032.1:0-8628 GCA_964462325.1 uncultured Gammaproteobacteria bacterium
AGCCTTGTCAAGCTCCGATGCTTGCCATCGGAGTACTCCTTGCGGGTTGACAAAACATAATAAAAATGGTAGAAAGGTTCTGTTGATTTCGTGAGAGGGTTCGCCTCCTAAAAATACTCCTTAACATTCCCTCTTCCGTCTTCCACGAGACGCCTGGTGTTTTGGTGGCGGCAGATATGCCGTGTGCAGGGGCTCATGCCGGTGATGCCGGTGCACTAGCTTTCTCGAATGTCCGCTGAGGGCGTGGTAGCACCCTTCGGATCATGGCAAGAAAGTCATATCGTTGGTTACGTATAACTAAGCATCCCCGAAGGGGCTCGAGCTCCTTCGGGGATGCATCCTTCTTATCGCCCTCCTGGCGATTCTTTTTTTATTTGTCAGAAACACGTAAGATAGACCCGTATGAAACATCCTCTATTTATTGTCCTTGACGGAAATGCTCTTTTACACCGTGCTTGGCATTCAATTCCTCCACTCACTACTTCGGACGGAACCGTTGTAAATGCCGTGTATGGCTTTACAAATATCATTGAAAAAATCCTAACGGATTATAAGCCTGATTCAATGGTTGTTGCTTGGGACTTACCCGGTAAGACATTTCGGCATGAAGCCTATGCTGACTATAAAGGAACGCGTAAAAAAAAGGAGCCAGAACTCTATGATCAAATACCAATTATCAAAGAAGTACTGAGTGGATATGATATCCCTTCTTTATCAAAGGAAGGATTTGAAGCAGATGACATATTGGGAACGATTGCAAAGGATTTTGGAGGAAAGGATGGACTACATGTGCTTATTGTGACAGGTGATTTAGATGCTTTGCAGCTTGTGACTGATGACGTGTCGGTTCTTGCATTCATTAAGGGGCTTTCACAAACGAAGACCTATGATCCAAGAGCGGTCATGGAACGCTATGCACTACGTACCGATCAATTGGTTGATTTGAAGGCTCTTATGGGTGATTCGTCCGATAATATTCCGGGATTTGCCGGTGTCGGTCAAAAAACGGCAACTTCCCTCTTGCAGGAACATGAAACTATTGAGGGAATTTATGCTGCGATCAAGGATGGACTTGTACCATCAAAATTTGCGAAAAAATTTGATGGAAAGGAAGACTTCGCAGAAGAAATGCGCCACTTGGTAACGATTGTAGATGATGTCGATTTAGGGATATTTAAACCACAAGATGCAAAAGTAGTGATGCCTGATGCAGGAAAACTGACGCAACTTTTCCGAGAATTAGAGTTTAAAACACTTGAAATAAAGTACAAAGAGCAAATGGTAGAGCATGTGGAAGAAGTGACCAAACAGGAACAAAAAACAGGAAAGGTAGAAAGTGACATCGTTTTTGTTGTATGGAATGAAGAGGAAGTTATTATTTCTGACGGGAAAAAGAAAGAGCATATTGCGCGAAAGAGTGCGTCAAAACGACTGCATTCAAAGAAAATGATCATTGGACATGATTTGAAATCTCTCATGCATAGATTGGATTCGGCAATAACAGCGCCGCTTTTTGACACCATGGTTATTGGCTATGTTCTCAATTCTGCATTGAGAGACTTCTCACTTGCTTCATTGTCTCGTGAATATTTGCAAAGAGAACTGGAGGAAGGTATTGATGCGCAATTATACGCGATACGAGAAATAGCAGAAATATTCGAGGATAAAATTTCGCAAGAGAAAGCGGAAAAAATTGTATACGAAATAGAAATGCCACTTATTTCAATTTTATTTCAAATGGAAAAAGAGGGCATTGTCGTTGATAAAAAACATTTATCGGTTCTTTCATCAAAACTTGAAGGGCGTATTCATGAGCTCACAAAGCATATTCATAAGCTTGCTGGACGAGAGTTCAATATCAAGTCCCCTTCCCAACTCGCTGTTATTCTATTTGATGATCTTAATTTGCCAACAAAAAAAATCAAAAAGACAAAAACAGGATATTCAACCGCAGCATCAGAATTAGAAAAATTACGAGGAACACATGATATTATCCCCCTCATTAGTGAATATCGTGAGTTAACAAAACTGAAATCCACCTATATTGATACATTGCCAGACTTGATTGATGAAGACGGACGCGTTCATACAAGTTACAATCAAACCGTTGCGGCAACAGGCCGACTGTCTTCTTCAGATCCGAATTTACAAAATATTCCTATTCGTACGGCATTAGGAAATGAGATTCGTAAAGCTTTTATCGCTCCTCCTGGGAAGACACTTCTTGCGGCAGACTATTCTCAATTTGAATTACGCCTGGCGGCATATATTTCTAAGGACAAGGAATTGATGGATGCGTTTAATAGTTCTACAGATGTTCACACAAGGACCGCTGCGCGTATTTTGAATAAGGAGATGGATGAAGTATCGAAAAGTGACAGAAGGCTCGCTAAAGCGGTAAATTTTGGAATTTTATATGGTATGGGATCGCGAAGTCTTGCACGGTCAGTTGGTATTCGGGCCACCGAGGCAAAATCCTTTATCGAACGATATTTTGAAATCCATCCAGGACTAAAGAGTTATATGGAAGAAATGAAGCTTCGTGCTCACAAAAATGAGTATGTAGAAACACTTTTTGGTAGGAGACGCTACTTGAAAGATATTAATTCTGGAATTCAAATGCTTGTAGCAGCTGCAGAGCGTATGGCAATTAATATGCCGATTCAGGGTACGCAGGCTGATCTTGTAAAAATGGCAATGATTCAGGTGCGAGATTGGATAGATTCTAGTGAATTTGATGTTAAAATGCTCCTACAGGTACATGATGAATTGGTATTTGAAATAGCCAATAAGGATTTAGAGCAGGTTGTCCCAGAAATAAAACGTATTATGGAAGATATTTGGCAGAATACGGTTCCGCTTATTGTTGATGCAGAAATTGGTTCAAATTGGGGAGAATTGAAAGATTGGGAATAAAAAAACTACTTTTTCAAGTAGCTAGTCCTCCTGGTAGAATCGAACATCGAACCCAAAATGCATGATAGCTTCTGGATCTAAGACATCTACATGGATTTGCATTGCTAACAGCTTTTTTTGCGGGGGAGTTTTGTTTAGTGCCTCAAGAAGAGCATGCCTTTGGCCCTCCTTGTATTCGAATGCGGTCCCTCTCTTCTGGTCAATGTTCAGGAGTCGCAGTTTTTCTACACCGCGTGGAATTATTATGGTTGCAGAGTTCATGATACCTCCGTATACTTACAGGTGGAATAATAAGCTATCAATATTAGATCAAAATGTCAATATAAGTATGGTAAACTCGTCTATATATGATTATTTTTGTATACGGAGACAGTAATCACCTTATTCGGCGGAAAATTCAAGAACTCAAAAAGGGATTTTCTTCAAAATTTGACCCATCGAATTTAAATTTTGATGATTTTGTCTATTCTGAATCAGAAGCTGGAACAATCTTGCAAGTATGTAGCACTCCCCCATTTTTAGGCACAAAACGTATGGTGATTGTGAGAGATTTGCTCTCTACTTCGAATGCGAAACCTTTCTCGCAGGAGTGGGTCGAGTATTTACAAAATAAGGCAGAATCAACTATTGTGGTGCTCGTAGAAAGAAAAAAGAGTGCACAGATTGAAAAACATAAAATTTTCTTAGCACTTAAAGATATTGATGCTGCATTTACGTACCCATTAGATTCAATATCTGGTATAAAACTTACAGAATGGGTCGCACATATTGTTAATGATCAAGGACTTGTATTGTCCCCTATTCAATTACGTCAATTAATTGAACGGTCATCGCATGATATGATGACGATCCTACTCGAAATTCGTAAACTCGCTGCATTCTCAAATACGGAACATATTACGCAAGAAGAGTTTGATCATCTTCTATCACCTCAAGTTTCTGATCATATATTCGAGTTGATTGATATGATTCAGGCGGGTAATACAAAAAAAGCACTTATCCTTTTAGAAAAACAGCGTCGATTTGGTACGGCTAACATGCAATTGCTTGCGATGCTTATTCGGCAAATACGTATTCTAAAGAAGGTGAAGCTCTATCAAGAGATACAAGGTACGCAGATGGCAAAGGATTTAGCCCTACATCCATTCGTTGTGAAAAAAGCGGTATCAGCCGCAAATAAGATGCGTATGCAGGAGTTAGATGCTATCCTTGATTCCTTATTGCGTTTTGATGCAGGAGTCAAAACGGGAATCGTTTCGGATAGGATTGCTGTTGATTGCTTGGTATCGGAATTCATTCAGGCTTGACAATAATGTCTAATTATCGTACGATTGCGCCGTCTCAAGATAATTATACGCTCAGTAATTTTTGAATATCTATGCCAAATTTGGCTAATGCAAAGAAAGCTCTACGACAAGATCGTAAAAAAGCTGCAAGAAATCAAATCATTCGTGATGAAATTCGTTCGTCAAGACGTCACTTTAGAAAAGCGCTTGAAGGAAAGAAGCTTGAAGAAGCGAAAAAAATGATTCCAACACTCGATAAAATGCTCGATAAGTCTGTTACGAAGAACATTTTGAAGAAGAATACAGCTTCAAGAATCAAGTCTCGTCTCGCAGCAGCATTAAAAAGAGCTAGTGTTAAATAAAAAATACCCCACAAGGGGTTATTTTTTATTCGAGTACACTCGTGGGTTTTTCAACGGAATCTATGGTGATAATATTCTCATTATTCCCTTTAGTAATACGTATGACATCTTTACTAATCTTCGTGAGTTCATTTCCACTTGTATTGTACTGATTTACAACCGTTGAAAGGTTTTTTCCAATTTTTTCATGTACTTCTCTGTATTTGCCGAAATGCTTACCAAGCTCCCCTACTCTCTTTATAATATCCTGTGTTGATTGTTCAATCTCAAGTTTTCTAAGCCCCATCAATACCGTTTGTAAGTAGGCATAGAATGAAGTCGGTGATACAAGCATAACCTGTTTTGCAAATGCATATTCAACAAGGTTATTGCTATTTACTCCTGAGCCAATTTCCGCGTTTAGTAGGTTATAATACACTCCTTCTGCAGGAATGAACATAAAGGCAAAATTTGTTGTACCAGATTCGGGTCTAATATATTTTGAGGTTTCGTCTATCCGTTTTTTGACATCTGATTTAAATATTTTTTCTAATTTGTCACGACTACCCTTGTCAAACTCTTCCATCATTCTATTATAATTTTCTAATGAGAATTTTGCATCAATAGGAATCGTTTGGTCTTCTACAAAAATAACAGCATCTGCTATCAACTTTTGTCCTGTGTCTTCGTTGCTGCCTATCTCATATTGCATGCGATACAACTGTTTATTTGGAAGGACATTGCTGAGAAGTGTTTCTAGCCAATATTCACCTAAAACACCTCTTTGCTTTGGGTTCTTAAGGATATTCTGTAGTTGTCTTAATTCTGTTGAGTAGTCTAAAACCTGCTTGCTCGTTTGCTTTACTTCACTTAATTCTTTCGTAATTGATTCAATAATATCGCTAATCTTAGACCCTTGCTTCTGCATGGAAGTATGAGAATGCATCATGCCTTTTGTAAGTTGATCATGCACACGATCAATACGACTATGTACTTCCTTACGGCTTTCATTTGCGAATCCAGATGATTTCTCTATCTCCTCCCTCACCCGCTGTAATTCATTGTTGATGTGGGGAATATTTCCGCTAGATTGTTTGAATATCAACAGTAATAGTATTAATAATGCTAATATGACGAGAATGATAAGTAAAATGATTTGCATAGGGCTTGATTGTATCATTATTTCGTTATAATATGTACTTATGTATATTCTTGATATTTTGCGACACTCTGAAAAGAGTTCCACGTGAAACTTGATAGTATTATACGCATGGAAAGCTGATAAATTTTGGCTCCGTAGCTCAACTGGATAGAGCAGATCCGTCCTAAGGATAAGGTTGCAGGTTCGACTCCTGCCGGGGTCACCAGATATAAGTCCTTGACTAAATACATGCAAAAACGATTCCTCAAATGAGGAACGTTTTTTAGTTAAATGTTCTTTCAGAGAGGGGAGTTATAAATTAAATTGTGCATAACATAAAAAATATTAGTGTTTCACGTGGAACGAGAATAGATAAAATCGCTAGTATAAGCTAAAAAAGATGTGAACACAAATAATGTACACCTGTGCAAGGACTGTGTATAACTTTTGAAATATATCTGCGTTTATTGAAGAAAAATAGATGATTTCATTGTATAATATCTCTATGAAGAGATCCGTTATCATTGTTGTGTGTTGCTTGATTGCTATTTTGTTATTGGTAGGATTTGCGCCTGCATCTTTTGCAGATAGTTCATCAACGAATTATCGCATTAAATTTGACTCAATTACTTATGGTGGAGCCACGGCAACTACATCAGCATCGTACATAATGAGCTCATCAGGTCAGGCTAATCTTGGCCAAATTTCAAGTGCTTCGTATATAGATGAACAAGGATATTTAGGGGGAGAATTTGAGCCCTTTACCACGTTTGAAGTATTGATACAGAATTATGGCTCACAGGTTGCTATATCTGCACAACCGGCTACACATACCTATACGGTGACAGATGCAACAGGGTTCAATACGGGTGATTATGTTGCAATCGCTTCAAATGAATCTGATGCGACGCCAACCGTTAGAATCGCTTCAATTACTGGGATTGCAGTGAATGATATTACCGTTGAAACACAATTAAGTGGACTTGGAACGCTTGCCGTGGATGGAACAGATGATTATTTATATGAAATGACATCTGGGAGCGGTAGCCTCGATTTTAGTTTATTATCATCAGCAAGTGTGACGAAACGATATATTTCATGGATTACAAATGTAGAAAATAATGATGGATATACTGTTTATGCCTTTGATGATGGGGATTTAACGGGAGCGGGGACAGCAGAAACGATCTCGGACGTAGTAGACGGTACCGTAACAGCAGGCGTAAGCGAATACGGCGCTATCTCGACGGACGGGTCGCTTACGAATTCAACATTCGACACGCAAGACACGGGATTTACAACATCTCCACAAGAAATATCGACAAGATCAAGTGGTGCGCAAAGAGGGGATAGTGACATTCTAACTATCAAGGCTTCTATCGTTGAATCTCAGGCTGAAGATACATATTCGAATGATATTACCGTGCTATATGTGGGGGATTATTAAGGCATTGGTCATCGCTGGTATTTGTGTTGCATCTGCTCCTGCATCTGCGCTCGCATTATCTGTTTCTCCCATTTCGGCTGATATACATGTCTATCCTGGACAAGAGGGATTTGTTCCGATTGTTTTAACATCTGATACAGATACAGAGATTGCTATTGAATTGTTTAGTGTGCTTATCGAAGAAAATGATTCAATTACTCTCTTGCCACTTACAGAAGACATGAAAACTCGTTATGCGATTTCTGAATCTAAAATTACAATTGTCCAAGGAGAAGAGAAAATAATAGAGGTGCAAGTTACAACGCCTGCCGAAGGTGAAGGGAAGGATGCAGTAGCGGTGATTATGAGTGAATCATTAAACGATGAGAATCAGGTTTACGTGAAAGAAGCGTTAAGTACAATGGTTTTTATTAGCTATGGAGAACAACCACAGGTAGGAGCTCGGTATTTACAAACAAATTATTCTCGTACTTGGCTCTCGAGCCTGCCACTTCAAATATTTGTCACAGCACAGAATGAAGGGAATGCAATTGCAAGGCCTCGTGTAGAGGTGCATGTAAAGAATATGCTTGGTAGGAGGCTAGCGACGATATTTCCAGAAAATACAAGAACAAGTATCGCGGCTGGTTCAGAGCAGCAATATATTTTTACTTGGGGCGAATCTAAATATGAAACAGGATTCTTTGCGCCAATCCTTCATGAAATATCTCAATTTGCTATTGGTATATTTACTGTTGAAACACACTTTATTCCTGTCATTGGGGCAGAACCAGATATAACAAGAAAAAGGATTATCATTTTCCCATGGAGACTATTTGTGATGTTCACAATAGCGAGTACAGGTATTCTTGCTATAATGAAGTTACTTCAGAGATATCTTCATGCAAGTCGTTAAAAAGATTAGCTATTTTCTTACTCTGATCATGCTCATGTTCGGTTCTTTTTTTGGTTCTATTTTGCCTTTGATTGCTGCAGAAACGGTTACAGATGCCTATGATATTCCTACAACAATAAAGACAAGCGATGCAGCAAACCATGATATTTATATCACGGTTCCATCTGCAATTCCCGAAGGGGATGCGATTGCGCTTACATTTGAAACAGGATTCGACCTAACAGAAGTGAATGGCGGGGACATGGATTTGCTGGACGATGGTGTGCAGATGACGCTCAATGAGACGTGTTCTGCAGCATATAATGCAAATGTCGGTGTTGCGGGTCAGACAATTACATTCACGATTTGTGCAGGTGGCGGCGGTGCGATTGCTGCTGGGAGTGCGATAAGAATACGTATCGGAACAAATGCGCTTGATGATGGTGGAGGTGGTACATTTACGCCTATCGGTGGTGCATCTGGTCAAATAAGCAATCCAACAACAACGGGGACATATTATATAGGTTTTGAGACGACAACGAATGACATGATGGCATCGATCCCAATTCCCATTATCTCTGATGATGATTCGGGAGTTTCTGCAACGACACCAACACCGCCAT
>CAYWYQ010000033.1:0-8205 GCA_964462325.1 uncultured Gammaproteobacteria bacterium
CCAGCCATAGCCTTATGAAGTAAAGCGACGGTGGATCGTTTGAAGTACGGACCTTGCGCTGCGTGCTAAAAGCTAGCTTGTCGTCATTTCGACCGAGCGTTAGCGAGTGGAGAAATCTATTTAGTGGATCTCTCGATTCGTATGACTCACTCGAGATGACAGGAAACGCTAGATTCCAGATCCTACCTGCCGGCAGGCAAGCAGGTCTGGAATGACGGTGTACGCTAAAAGCTAAACCCTACCACCTACACGCTAATCTGCTAAAGGCTAGATAGACAAGCAGAGGCCCGTGAAGGATATGAGATGAAGTTTCGTTAATGTTTGAGCAGCAAAGCGAGGCGTACTTAAAGGTACGGTGAGTGCGCAGCGGAAAACTGAAGCGAAAATTCGCTCATATACAAGCGGAAAACAAAAAAGAGCCTATAGGCTCTTTTTTGGGAGTAATTACTCTCGGGGCTTCGCAACGTTTACCGTTACTTCGCGTCCGTCGAGTTCTTTACCATCCATAGCGTCGATAGCAGCTTGCGCTTCTTCGTCTGTTCCGAATTCTACGAATCCGAATCCACGACTACGTTGGGTTTCACGATCAAGAGCAACATGTGCATCCTTCACTTCACCGAACTGAGAGAAAACCTCTCGAAGACGTTCACTGTCGACAGCCCATGGTAGGCCTCCAACAAATAACTTGTTCTGCATAATAGAGAGAACTGTGAATTAACCAAGGTCCCCTCATACAAAACAAAAGGACGACAAAATCATACACTATATATCTCATTTTGTCAATGCTTGTATCTCAAATAGAATAAGGTAAAATAGGTTATATGATTAAACTGTATCAGATGGATCACTGCCCGTACTGTATTCGCGTGCGTTCATTTCTCAAAAAACATGCAATTGAATGGGAAGGAATTGATAGCCCGAAAGGTTCGGAAGGGAGAGAAGAACTTCTACGACTGGGCGGAAAGGGACAGGTTCCATTTATGGTTGATGATACGCGAGATGTTCAGATGTATGAAAGTGCAGATATTATTCACTATTTAACGGAACACTATACCTAATATGGAATTAACTCTATTTCTTGCTAAATTACTAGGAATCATATTTCTTATTAGTTCTCTTTCTATTGTGGTAAATAGATATCGTTTTATAGAGTGGGTGGGTGACATTCGCCACAATCACTTGTCAGTACTTCTTTTTTCATGGCAATCAATAATTCTTGGGACTCTTATTGTTTTATTGCATAATGTGTGGATTGCACATTGGGCAGTACTGATCACTCTTACGGGATGGCTATCCATTTTTATTGGTACGGTAGTTGCCGTAACTCCTGCGTGGGGATTGGATGCTTTAAAGAAACTATTTACGCCGTCCACATTACACCTTATGGCACTCATTGGTTTTGTAATAGGGATACTATTATTCATGGGTGGATTTGGCTATTTAGCACTATAATATGGAGTACATCATTATCCTTCTCGCAGCGATTGGATTCATTATCACCTATACTATCGCGAAAAAAAAATCACAGAAAAAACCATTGATATGTCCACTGAGAGCGCATTGTGATGCAGTCATTCACAGTGAATACTCTTCCTTTTGGGGAATACATCTTGAGTATATTGGCATGATTTATTATGCAATAATTTTATCATCATACGCTCTGTATGCTGCCGATATTATTCCGCAAATGATAATGAATTTTGTTGCGGCAATGACGATAATTGCCTTTCTATTTTCTGTTTATCTGACAGGTGTGCAGGCATTTGTACTAAAAAATTGGTGCACATGGTGTGTGACTTCTGCCATCATCTGTACATTTATTGTTTCCATCGTATTCTTTTATGCTGTGTAAAGGTGGTGTAATGCAATGACAGCTGCATGCGCAGCATTTAATGATTCAAGTGATTCGTGATGTTCTATAAAATAGGATTCAGCCTTTACATCGATTTGTATCCCTTTTCCTTCTGACCCTATTATTAATGCAACGTTTCTATCGTTTAATGTAGAAAGAGGTTTCGCATTTGATCGTTTTTCAAGTTTTATGAATGGCCGTTTGATTTCGTCTAAGACGAACAAATCCTCTCGCTTCACTGTGAGAAATGGAACATGGAATAGTGCGCCTACAGATGAACGAATAACCTTGGGAGAGGTCGGATCTGCGGATTCGATAAGAATAACACTTGCTTCAAAACCGAGTGCACTACGGAAAATTGATCCAACATTTCCTGGATCTTGAACACCATCAAGAATAACAATGGTTTTCACGTTAAGTATATCTTTCAATTCCCATGTAGGTATATTGGCAATACCAGCAATATCCTGGGGTGTTTCTGTCGTGACAAGCCTGTCGAATTCTTCCGTATCATGACGTGAAAATGTAAATTCCACTGCCTTTCCAGCGGTTTTTATGACCTTTTCACCCTCAACAAGACATTGCCCAGTCTTTAATCGGTTCTTTTTTCTTGTAAGTGATCGAATATATTTTTCTTTTGATTTGCTAAGCATACAAAAACATTCTAAGCTAATACGTATAAAGTACTATATATGATTATAACAACAACGGATACTATTCAAGGAAAAAATGTGACAAATGTGTATGGCATTGTAGAAGGCAGTGCGACACGCGCAAGACATATTGGGAGTGATATTGGCGCAGCTTTAAAGAGTATTGTCGGCGGAGAAATTAAGGGATATACCAAATTAATGGAGGAAACAAGAGCTCAGGCACTCACTCGACTACAATCTGCTGCAGAAGAAGTAGGCGCTAATGCTATTACGGGGTGTAGAATTACCACATCAACCATTGCAGCTGGTGTTTCTGAGATTGTTGCATATGGAACCGCTGTGACGATTGATTAATGTTTAATCGGTTACTTGATTGGTATAAATTGCATGGCCGGACATTACCGTGGCGTCATACGACGGATCCTTATTGTATTTTGGTATCTGAAGTCATGTTGCAACAAACACAGGTTTCTCGAGTGATTGATTATTATCATGCCTGGCTGAAACGATTTCCGGATTGGCAGGTACTTGCACATGCGACAAAAGAGGAAGTTATTAGGAGTTGGTCAGGACTTGGATATAATAGACGTGCACTCATACTTCACAATATTGCAAAACATATTGATAAAAATGGTGTACCAGCATCGGAAGAAGAATGGCTGCAATTAAAAGGAATTGGCCCGTACACGGCGGCAGCACTCACGGTTTTCAGTTTACGCCAATATGCTACGCCTATTGATACGAATATTCGTAGAGTGTTAGGACGAGCATGGCTTGGGGTTTTATTCCCAACACGAAAAACGGATAAACGTCTTTTGTCGCGCATGCGTAGAGAGATGAAATCCACGGTAGAGTTTTATGATATTCCACAAGCCTTATTTGATCTTGCGAATACCCATTGCCTCAAAATACCGAACTGTGCAGCATGCCCTTTGAAAGATGTTTGTAAGTCATCTGAACGGTTTTTGACTGGGGATATACGCATTCCAAAAAAGCAAAAAAAATCATTTGAAAAGATCCGTGAAGGAAAAAAATATCCAGACAGAATTTATCGTGGACGTATTTTAAGGGTGGTGCAGAATATGAGGTATACAAGAGAAACAATAGGCAATGCGATTGATGATAATTATGCCTGTGAAGATCAGGCATGGGTGAATGCAATGGTTGATAGAATGATTCGTGACGGGTTACTCACGGAAAAAAATAAGAAACTTACATTGCCGAAATAATATGAGAATACCAAAAAGAAGAGGGGAGGAATTTCGCAAAGCAAAAAAGGGAACGGGGCCAATATACCTAACAAGGGCAGGTATACAGGCAATTCATGATGAGCTAAGAAATATAGAAAAAGAGCTTCCTACCGTTGTTCAAACGGTTCAAGAAACACGTGAAATGGGTGATTTGTCAGAAAATGCTGCCTATCAAATTGCAAAAGGAAAAATGCGAAGAATGCAAACAAGATTACTCGTACTGAATGAACGGCTCAAAAATGTGATTGAAATTCAAAAAGGGAAGCATGATTTTGTGCAATTAGGCTCAACCGTTGTATTACAGACGTCCAATGGGGAAAAAATATATACATTAGTAGATTCCTATGAATCAGATCCGGCAAATGGATTCATTTCCTGGCATGCACCAATTGGTAAGCAGTTGAGAAATAAACACGTAGGATTCACTTTTGATTTTAATGGAAGTAGTTATACAATTGATAATATTAATTAAGGTATATAGATAACTATGATTCAAATTGGCAAAAAAGCTCCAAACTTTACTCTTCCTGATCAAAATGGAGACATGCACGCTCTTTCTGATTATAAAGGGAAATGGGTGCTCATTTATTTCTACCCCAAGGATATGACACCGGGTTGCACGGTCGAGGCTTGTGCATTGCGAGATGCTCAGCCAGACTTCTCAAAACTTGACGCTGTGGTGCTTGGTGTGAGTAAGGATTCAGTGGCTAGGCATAAAAAATTTGAGGAAAAAGAGAATTTAAATTTTACGCTTTTATCTGATGAATCAACGGAAATGATTCAAGCCTATGAGGCCTGGGCAGAAAAGAGTATGTTTGGAAAGAAGTATATGGGGATTCTACGCAATTCATATTTAATTGACCCCGACGGTAACATCGCCAAAAGATATGAAAAAGTAAAGCCAGCTGATCATGCAAAGGAGGTATTGAACGATATAATCACTCAGATAGGTAAATAAATGTATAAAAAAATGCCGCAATTTATGCGGCATTTTTCGCTTCTAATTTTGCAAGTCGAATTGCTTTTGCTTTTCGTCGTTTTCGGGCAGCTTCGACACGTTTCTTTTTCGTAACGGCGAATGCCTTTTTTCGACCTAATTGATGATTATGTGGCATAGGTTTTTTTCTAGCAGAAATATACACTGTTTTCTTGCTCTTGTCAACGAGAAAGGGTAAAAAGGAATAAATTATGAAAGATTATATTATGCATATTCAATTTACAAAAGAAAAAATTCTTGATCAAAATGCAGAGTTATTAGTTATTGGACTTCATAAAGGACAAAATTTAGCTATGCCGCTCATGCAAGAATTGAATGAATATGTTGGTCAAGCATTGCAAGAAAAAATAACATTAAATGATTTTCAATTTGAATTAGGGCAAAACATTGTCTTTCCTGGGAAGGATAAAACGCATTATATTATTTTGCTTGGACTTGGTGATGAAAATTCTTTTACCTCGAATGAAATGAGGGAGGCGGCAGGTCATGTGTATAGAATTGCGAATAAACTTGGTGTGCAAAATGTTGGGATTAATTTATTTGGTGAACATGCGGAAGGATTTAACGTCGAATCATATACAACAGCACTCACAGAGGCTCTTACACTCGCAAATTATGCATTCACGAAATATAAGGAACGTAAGCAACCAAAAACCCTTTCTTCGGTTATTGTTTCTGTATCAGATAGTCAAATAGCTACAAAGGCACAAAATGCATCGTTTACTGCTAGACGCATTACGGATGGGGTGATTTTGGCTCGGGACCTGGTAAACACTCCTGCACATGACATGAATCCAATGCATTTAGCGGAAACGGCTCGGCAAATTGCTGACAAGTCAAATGGGAGAATTACCCTTACCTTACTTGATGAAGAGGCTTGCCGTGCGCGCGGAATGGGCGCCTATTTAGCAGTTGCTCAAGGGTCAGATGCAAAACCTGTCTTTATTCATTTACATTATAAACCTGAGCAGATAGAAAAGAGTGTGGCGCTTGTAGGAAAGGGGGTTACCTTTGACTCCGGAGGATTGTCGCTCAAGCCATCAAAGGGGATGGAAACGATGAAATGCGATATGGCCGGGTCAGCAGCTGTTCTTGGAGCATTCGAATCATTGACGGCATTGAATCCGCATATTGAAGTTCATGGAATTATTGCGGCAACAGAAAATATGCCATCTGGAAAAGCAATTCGGCCAGGGGATGTTGTACGTGCATCTAATGGAAAAAGTATTGAGATACTGAATACAGATGCGGAAGGAAGGCTTACATTAGCCGATGCACTAACGTATGCACAAAAATTAAAGGTTGATTATGTGATTGATCTTGCCACACTGACAGGCGCTTGCGTCGTCGCACTAGGTGAGGAGATCTCATCACTGTATGCAAATGATGACGACATGGCAGCAAGGGTTATGTCAGCAGCAGCAAGTTCGGGCGAATATATGTGGATGATGCCATTGCATGCACGATATACAAAACTGATTGATTCGAAAATTGCAGATGTACGAAATATTGCAACATCACGGTATGGCGGATCTATCACTGCAGCTCTTTTCTTGCAACAATTTATTCATGAAGGACAGAAGTGGTGTCATATTGATATTGCAGGCCCAGCATTTGCCGAGCGTAGTTTGAATACGTATACTCCATATGGAGGTACCGGTTACGGTGTCGCAACATTAATACGATATATTCAATCATTATGAATGTAACTGTCTATTCCACGCCAACATGCCCTTGGTGTAAAAAACTAAAAGATTTTTTAAATGAAAATCATGTCGAATTTACTGATATCGATGTGTCTTCACAGCAGGAAATGGCGGAAGAGATGATAGAAAAATCTGGACAAATGGGTGTTCCTGTCACGTTGATCGGTGAGGAGGTGCTTATTGGTTTTGACGAAAAAAAATTGCGTACATTGTTAAAAATATAATATTGCAAAAATCGCTGTATTTGATACCTTAGACCTACTATGAATAATTATCGTAAGTATATTGGATTTATTGGTGCTGTTGTGTTGCTGATCATTGTTTTTTTTAGTATTCGTGGACTACAAATATCAAACACAAAATCTGGTTTGATGACCGAACCTATTGATGGTGGATATTACACAGAACCCATTACGTTTAAAGGTGAACAATACCTTGTACCTGTTCAGGATATTGTAGAAACAGGGGTGGATACGGAGGATATTCCTGCATTAGTAAACCCAAAAATGGATCCTGTGGCGCTTGCAGATTCCTATCTAGACGACAGCGTTTATGGAATTGATGTAGAAGTAAAAGGTGAGCATTTCTTTTACTCCTATCAAATCATGAATTGGCACAGATTAGTGAGTGATACAGTGAATGGTGAGAAGCTCCTTATCACGCATTGTCCTTTCTGTCGCAGCCCACGCGCCTATAAGACATCTGAATCATTCACTCCATCTACACAGGTCTATAATGCGAATATTTTGATGACGGATGAAGACACGGGGTCACTTTGGACGCAATTTGATGGAACGGCTATCACGGGAGACCGTATTGGTGAGACATTGGAATCATATCCTGTGACTATTTTGAAATGGGAGGATTGGAAATTAATTTATCCAGATGGCATGGCACTATCAGATGATACAGGTTATGAACGGGATTATTCTCGTCACCCTTATCTTGATTATGATGTAAATAAAACAAAATACTTCCCACTCAATAATGCGGATGGACGATTATCTGACAAATGGTTGGTCGACGGGACACATTTAAATGGGGACTCGGCAGCTTGGTCGAAAACGATTATGAAAGGAATGGGGGTAGAAAATGCTGAGTTGGGTGGTGAGAAGATTGTAGCAATGTACGAAAATATCTCCGGAATAACACGTGTATTTCTTTCAACACTTGATGACGGGACAGAATTGACATTTGAATATGATTTTGATGATAATCAGTTTACCGATACAGAAACTCGATCGATTTGGGATGCGCATGGAAACGCGGTAAAGGGCGAATTAGCAGGAACACAGCTTGATGAAATCCCTTCGCATGAATCCTTCTGGATGTGCTGGACAGCTCATTATCCAGATACTCTGCTCGGAAATTTTGACCTTGCTCCTTCATTGGATGAAGATGGAAATAAAGAATAAAACTCTCTATATTGTTGCAACTCCAATAGGGAATTTGGAGGATGTTAGCTCGCGAGCACGGCAAATTCTTGCTGGTGTAGATCATATTTATGCAGAAGATACGCGTGTAAGTAGGAAATTGCTAAACGCATTAGAGATAGATACGCCAGTTTCTTCGCTTCATCAACATTCATCGGTTTCAGATCTGCAAAACGTGATTAAGCATATTAATTCCGACGCATCTGTCGCTTATATTTCAGATGCTGGAACACCTGGTATTTCAGATCCAGGGGGTAAGTTAGTTGAACTTGCATTGCAAAATAATCTGATAGTATCGCCAATTCCTGGCCCTT
>CAYWYQ010000034.1:0-7853 GCA_964462325.1 uncultured Gammaproteobacteria bacterium
ATGAGAATTTGCTAAAAAAAGGAGTCGTGTCAGATCTTTCCCTAGAAGGGGAGCGAGTGGATAGTCCCTACGGCATTTCTCAATACCTTTGGCTGCCAACAGCGGATCATCATGCACCAAAACTGCATCAGTTTCAACATGGAATTACCTTCATAGAACGGACAATCGCGCAGGGCGGAAAAGTCTATATCCATTGCAAAAATGGCCATGGAAGAGCTCCAACGATGACGGCAGCCTATTATATAAAACAAGGTATGTCCGTCGAGGATGCAATACATAAAATTATGCTTGAGCGTTCAGAAATTCACATAAATGCAGAACAAAGAAAGGCCTTAGAAACATATCGTTTAACGCTTTAGTATGGAGTCGCTCAAACGAGAAGTTCATCGCAAGGAATCAGTACAGGAAAAAGCTGAACCAATTTTTGAAAATGAAGCAATCGTAGAAAAACCGATAGAGCATGCAGAAGAGGTCATTCAAGAACAAAAAATTGAAACACCTATTCCTTTGGATTTAACAGGTTTTATTGATGGCAGTATACAGACTCGGTACGATGTGCCCGATATCATTCCAGAAGAGGAGGAAGACGATATCCTTGAATGGAAAAAACGTAAGAAAGAAAGCTCCATTTTTCGCCGACTGAGAAAAAGTAAAATAGGTAAGGTAACGATGGGACTTCTGTCACTTTTGACGGTAAAGCAGGCGGTTGGTGAGTATACGGATCCAGAAAAGATTGATACGGAGGTTTCAGAGCAAGAATCATATGGGGAATATCATATGGACCTTCCTTCTATTGAAAGTACGGCTCCTGAAACGGTTGTAACAACAAAAGGCGAAATGAATAGAGGTGAATATTATCGGAATGTAAAAAATGATTTTGATGTCACAATGCAGGGCATTGGAGAAAGCTCCTACAAAATGATGGGTCGCATGTGTAGCGATGGGGAGCAACTTGTTCCTGAGCAGGTACTGGATTTTTATGGTCCGCAATTAAAAAGACAATTACGCTGGACATCGGAGGCAGATGCAATTCTTGCTCGTTCTTTTGGTATTTCTGAAGATGTATTGCAAATACGTGGAGAAATTATGCGTGACACCATTGTAAAAATGCCCGGCGGAATGGCTGCTCCAGGGGGATTAATTGGAATGGAATACACTGGAATGGAATTTTTGCAGGCGTATATTCAACCTTCTGATATGAAGAATCTCTATGATGAAATATATGAAACAGAATCCAGTGTCATTACAGAAGCAATGCTACGGACTGATTTTGATTCAATGGATCAAGAAGATCAACAGGAAATACAAAAAGTATTGACTAATATAGGAAATGACATTGTGCAATCAGAATTACTTAGAATACGTATAGAACGGCTATCTGCCGGAGCTTCAAACTTGAATAATAATGTAGAAGTTATATTCAAGGGGTATACGAGTGATACTGGGAAGGAACGATCAAGTTTATTTGAACGATGGGATGCAGAAATAGATGATTTGTCTGCAGATATGTCATTACTTTCAACGTACCTTAATTCAGAAGAAGATAAACAAGTTTTTTCAGAATGGCTTGCGGCATATGAATCTACACAGTCTGATTCCTTAAAGAACACATTTGAAAAACAGACACAGGAATTCGGAGCCTCTGAATCATGGAAAGAAGGATTGGAGTCATTACGGTAGTGACAAAATAACAATTTCATGATAGATTCAAGCGTTATGAAAAAGAAGCGCGTTTTACTTGGAATGAGCGGAGGAGTCGATTCATCTGTATCGGCTGTTTTGCTCATGGAACAAGGATACGAAGTCATTGGTGCATTCATGAAAAATTGGTCAGATGACACACCTGAGGGTCAGGAATGTAGTTGGAGAACAGAGCGTCGCGATGCAATGAGGGTTGCAGCAAAACTCGACATCGAATTTCATACATTCGATTTTGAAAAAGAGTATCGCCAAGATGTTTACGAATACATGATTCATGAGTATGAATCTGGACGTACGCCAAATCCAGATGTACTTTGCAATAAATATATGAAATTTGGTTATTTGCTTGAAAAGGCGGATGAGCTTGGATGTGAGTTTATCGCAACGGGTCATTATGCGCGTGTGCATCGCGATGAAAAAAGCATTGCTCATTTATTGTCAGGCGTGGACGCAAATAAGGATCAAACGTATTTCTTATGTCAATTACAGCAAGATCAACTTTCTCGTGCACTATTTCCCATCGGCGAATTACAAAAATCTGAAGTGCGTGATTTAGCGGTAAAGCATGATTTGCATGTTGCGGACAAAAAAGATAGTCAGGGAATTTGTTTTGTCGGAAAGGTGCAAATGGCTGATTTTCTGAAAGAACGTATTCCGGAAAATCCTGGAAATATTATTACGACAACAGGTGAAGTTATCGGTCAGCATAAGGGACATGCCTATTATACGATCGGGCAAAGGTCCGGATTAGGTATTGGTGGAGGCACACCCTATTTTATTGTAGAACGTCGTCCAGAGAAAAATGAAATTGTTGTTGCGGTTGGAGATGACGACCCAGCACTCTTTTCTCGTACATTAATAGCGTCAGACATATCTGAAACAGTAGATGGCGTTTTAACAAATTATATTGGTAAGCATCTGTATGCTCGTATTCGGTATCGTCAGCCACTACAGAAATGTAAAATTGAATCTATAGAAAACGGCAAGGTAACTGTTTCATTTACCGATGATCAAAGAGCGGTAGCGCCAGGACAATTTATTGCCTTTTATGATGGTGATGATCTGATTGGATCTGCTGTGATAGACTCGGCAAAATAAAAAACCAGCTACTAGGAGCTGATTCGGTCCGATGTTGTAATGCGCCAATGGCCATTCTCATGGATAAGATAAAGCGAGAATGCAGATGAGCGCATATTGACATGAGTGACAGTACGACATTCTACACCAATACCAAATGGTGCAATTTCTCCTGGTGTAGTTACACCGTGTGATACGTACATGGTTGGGTATATTTCAGAAATTGCATTGAATGCACTAGAAGGAGTCCCTCCAAAAAACTCTTTTGTATCGCTACAAAGACAATTGAATAGTGCTACCAGATTCTCTTGTTTTGCACATCTTGCAAAATGAATGACATGGTAATGTATATCTCTTGTGTCGGCAAGAGTGATCTGCTCCTTACTATGTACAGCTCTCACCCCTGGCCGTGAAACCATTTCTCCTCTACTCGTGATTAGTCCCGTTCTCAAACATGCATGGAGCATACGTTGCCATGTGCAGACTACAAGGCCTATATTCGAATTCTTTTTTTTCGACATGATTTCCTCCTGTATAAATAAAAGACTATTCTGATAAAACAGTCAAGACTTTATAGAAAATATATTGTGATGTATTTAAAGAATATTACTCGACAAAATCAATAAAAAACGCTAGGATGCCCTCATTATGACTCCCCAGGAACGCATTAGAAATTTTTGTATTATCGCGCATATTGATCACGGCAAGTCAACACTTGCCGATCGTTTGCTTGAAAAAACAGGCACCGTAGAAGAACGGAAAATGCAGGCTCAAGTACTCGACAGCATGGAACTTGAACGTGAGCGTGGTATTACGATTAAATTAGCTCCCGTGCGCATGAAGCATGTAAAAGATGGGAAGGAATATACATTAAATCTAATCGATACACCTGGTCACGTTGATTTTACGTATGAAGTTTCACGGTCACTTGCCGCAGTCGAAGGTGCCGTTTTACTTGTAGATGCTACGCAAGGCGTGCAAGCGCAGACAATAGGAAATCTCTATCTTGCTCTTGAACAAGATTTAGAAATTATTCCGGTCCTGAATAAAATCGATCTACCGGCAGCAGATATTCTAAAGAGATCAGAAGAACTCATGAAACTGATTGGCTGCAAAAAAGAGGATATTTTAAGTGTTTCAGGGAAGACAGGCGAAAATGTAGAGGCATTACTTGATGCCGTTATTGATCGCATTCCTCAGCCAAAAGGGAAGGGGGCAACAGCAACACGGGCACTCGTCTTTGATTCATTCTATGATGATTACAAGGGAGTTGTTGCCTATGTACGGATGATGGATGGAGTATTGAGGAAGAGAAATAAATTACGAATGATTGCAACAGGGGCGACGGCTGATGTGCTCGATGTTGGTGCTCTCTCTCCTACTTTTTTACCTACTCCGGAACTTGAAACGGGGCAAATTGGATATGTGATTACCGGATTCAAAGATGTTGGATCTTGTCGAGTTGGAGATACTCTCACGGTAGATAGCGCAAAGGATATAGAGGTATTACCCGGGTATAAACAGGTAAGACCTATGGTATTTGCAGGCGTATTTCCTGCGGAAGGTGATGACTATAGTGCACTTCGAGATGCGATGGACAGATTAAAATTAAGTGATGCGGCGCTTATATTTCAACCAGAACATTCCCCAGCGCTCGGTCATGGATTCAGATGCGGGTTATTGGGCATGTTGCATCTTGAAATTCTGAAGGAACGTTTAGAGCGTGAATTTGGGATTCAGCTTGTCGTAACGGTTCCGTCTGTTGCCTATCATGTGTACACAAGGGGATCTGATGAACCTCAAACGGTGAAATCCCCACTTGATTTACCTGACCCGTCTATTATTGAACGCATAGAAGAACCTTGGGCAAAAGTAGATGTCATTATTCCGGCTGATTATATTGGTGATGCAATGACATTTGTGCAAGATAGGCGAGGTGTGTATCAAACAACGGAGTTTATTTCTGAAGGAAGAGCGATGCTCAAGTACCAAATTCCACTTTCGAGTTTAATCGTTGATTTTTACGATAATTTGAAAAGTGTCACAAGCGGATACGGTTCCATGAATTATGAGGTATTTGAATATCGGACAGCAAATGTTGTTCGTATGGATATTTTAGTGGCAGAAGACCCGGTAGAGGCACTCGCAACATTTGTGTACCGCGATGATGCAGAAAAAGTTGGGCGACGTATTGCAAAATCTTTGAAAGAGTCCATCCCTCGACAGCAATTCGTGATTAAGATTCAAGCGGCTATTGGTGGAAAGATTGTAGCAAGTGAACGAATTTCTGCGTTGCGTAAAGATGTAACGGCAAAGCTGTATGGAGGTGATGTGACACGAAAACGCAAACTGCTAGAAAAACAGAAGAAAGGAAAGAAAAAGATGCTTGCCATGGGGACAGGGAAAGTCCGCATTCCAAGTGAGGCTTATCTAAAGGTGTTGAAAAGATAACAGGGCTCATGCCCTGTTTTTGGTATACTACTCAATATGAAAAAATGGGAAAGAAGATTGTGGGTTTTTGTATCGGTGATTATTATTGTATCGATGACATTCCTTACATATTTTGGAGGGCTTGGTATATAGCTATTATTTGAAGAAATGGAAAAATTTGAGTGGAAGGTATTATTAAATGAAACGGAGGATCTTTTTGCGGCGCTTTTGAAAGGAAGAGGCATTTCTGCAAATGAGATCCCTTCTTTTTTAGAACCCGATTGGGAACGTGATACGCATGATCCAATGCTATTTACGCAGATGGAACCTGCAGTAAATGCAGTTTTTCAGGCTCTTAAAAAAGGGGAGAAAATTGTTATTCATGGGGATTATGATGCAGATGGGGTCTGTGGATCTACCGTTTTGTATCGTTGTCTGCAGGAAATTTCAGAAAAGCTTGGATATACATTTAATGTCACGGCATTTCTCCCTGATAGAGAAAAAGATGGGTATGGGATTGCGATGCATACCATTGAGCGATTTGCAGATGAAGATGTGGCCCTATTGGTTACGGTGGATTGCGGTATTTCAAATATTGATGAATTAGAGGTCGCACATCAGAATGACATAGAGGTCATTATTTGTGACCATCATCAACTTTCAGAATCTGGAAGGGTGCCAGAGCAAGCACATATTATTCATCCACTTGCTCCAGGGGAAAATTATCCTAATAAACATCTATGTGGAACAGGTGTTGCCTTTAAGTTGGCATCTGCATTACTCGATGAGGCGAGAAAGTGTGGGGCAGATTTTCCGATTGGGCATGAAAAGTGGTACTTAGATTTAGTGGCGATTGCGACGGTAACCGATGTCATGCCTCTTCTTGGGGAGAATCGAGTACTCGAGAAATACGGACTAAAAGTGCTCGCAAAAACAAGACGTGATGGCATTAAGGAAATAATGCGGCAGTCAAGAACTTCGCCTGATGCACTCGATACAACGGCGATCGGTTTTCGTATTGGTCCGCGTCTAAATGCTGCGGGACGAATTGATTCTGCAGAAAAAGCATTCCGTACCCTTATTTCAAGTGGTGAAAACGCGCAGCTATTTGCGGATGAGTTAGAAACATTGAACAAACAGAGGCAAAAAATCTCATCTGCGTCATATGCGCAGGCGAAGAATATGGTGAAAGAACGTGGAGATTTGCCAATCCACGTTGTATGGAATGAAGATTGGAACCCGGGAGTTGTTGGGCTTATTGCGGGGAAATTGGTGACGAATTTTGGTGTCCCAGCATTTGCACTTACAAAGGTTGGAGATCATTACGTTGGCTCGGGTCGCTCTATTGGGGGGTTGCACTTGGTAGAGGCTATGAGATCATGTGGAGATATCTTCATGAAGGCTGGAGGGCATCCTCAGGCTTGCGGACTTTCCATAGATTCAGAAGTAAAGATATTAGAGTTTAAAACAAAAATAGAAAGATTCGCAGCAGATTTTTTTGGAGGAGTTACTCCAAAGCCCTTGATAGAAATAGATGCGGAACTTGCATTGCGAAAAATCAATTGGGATCTTGTAAACTCAATTTCTAAGATGGAACCTTTTGGACAGAAGAATCCAAAACCAGTTTTTGTTTCAAGAGATGTGCAGGTGATTTCTGCACGTGCGATTGGGAAAACAAATTCTCATTTACGTCTAACGGTGAATTCATCAGATGGAGAAATTTTGCAATGTATCGGATTTGGATTTGGGAAATTTGCAGATGTACTTGGCATGGGTTCCATGGTCGATATCGTTTATGAGCTTGGGGTAAATGAATGGAATGGCAAGCGAGATATTCAATTGTCTCTTCGAGATTTAAAACAGCATGATACTATATAATCGTATGATGAAAAAAGTGAGAATGTATGCCGATGGAGGATCGCGTGGCAATCCCGGTCCAGCGGCGAGTGGAGCAGTACTGTATGAGCTTGATGCGCAAGGGAATGAAGTAAGGGAGATTACGACAGCAACGAAATACCTCGGTAAGACAACAAATAATCAGGCCGAGTATATGTCCATTATTATCGGTTTACTGAAGGCAAAAGAGTTTGGTTTTAATGTACTTGATGTTCGCCTTGATTCAGAACTAGCTGTCAAGCAATTAAATGGTCAATATAAAGTAAAAAATGCTGAGATCGCGAAGCGTTTTCTCGAAATTCACAACCTATTACCAAGCTTTAAATCGGTAACGTTTACGCATATTAGACGTGAATTTAATAAACGCGCCGATGAACTTGTGAATCAAACAATCGATGCGGAGCTAACGCCGTGATATACTCTTTCATATGGCTCTATTTGGCAAGAAGAAGGATTCTGCCCCTGGATTAATCGGTGTTGATATTGGAGCAGGAGGAATAAAACTCGTTGAATTGCAAGAAAAGGGAAACCGTTTGCATCTCACGACGTATGGATATACGAATAGGAAATCAGGCGACATGTCTGACATTCTTGAAGATACCAAGAAAGGATCGGCTGTACTAAAGGAGTTGTATAGAAAAACAGGTGCAAAAGTGAAGGGTATTAATGTAGCTCTGCCAAGTCATTCGGTGTTTCATGCCATTGTTACGATCCCTCAACCAAAAAATGCAGAAGTTGATGTACAAAAA
>CAYWYQ010000035.1:0-7104 GCA_964462325.1 uncultured Gammaproteobacteria bacterium
GCACTCATCGTATAAAGGTTCAACCTTTTTGAACTGCGAACAAGGTTTAACCTTTTATCTTCAAACTTCATCCCGTTTTCTGCGCGGACAAGGATTCGTTGCTGAAAGAGAGGTCCGACTTCAATCAGTGGAGCTGATTCAGTCGGTACCTCAGATCGGAAAGCGAAAGGTCCGTACCTCGAACTCCGAGGTCGGACCTTGGTGTGGACAAGTAGGTCGGACCTTGTTTCCTTGTATGTAGCATTTTTTTCTTAAAATATCTGTATTTATTGATCTTTCGATTTCTGGTAAGACCCAAATGTGGATAAGTAGGTCGGACCTTGAGGTCGGACCTTGAAGAAAATGTACCAATATCCTCTATAATACAGATATGCTTACAACAATTATTACATTAGTGGCGGGGATAATGCTTTTGGTAAAAGGTGCGGATTATCTTGTCGATGGCGCGGTTGATATTGCAAAGAAATTTGGAATCTCGACGCTTGTAATTGGTTTGACGATTATTGCATTTGGAACATCGGCTCCGGAACTATCTGTTAATGTACTGGCGGCAATAAAAGGGAATGCATCAATTGCGCTTGGAAATATAAATGGCTCAAATATTGCGAATATCCTGCTTGTATTGGGTGCTTCTGCTCTTATTTCACATATTCCGGTGCGCAGTCAAACAGTAGTAAAAGAGGTTCCATTTATGCTTCTTGCAGGGCTTATGATGGTTATTTTCCTTCTAGATCCTTTGCTGGAAGGGGCAGAATTTTATGAATTATCACGTATTGAAGGAATTGCATTTCTTGGTTTTTTTGCTATTTTCATGTATTACCTTTTCCTGACGGTACGGCTTGGTAATGGAAAGAAACAAAAAAAGGAGAAGAGCAAAAGAAAGTGGTGGATTGCAATTGGGATGGTAATCATGGGGCTTCTAGGGCTTGTGATTGGTGCAAAATTTACGGTGGATGGTGCGACATCTCTCGCATTTTCACTTGGTATCTCAGAGGGTCTTGTGGCAATTTCGATCATTGCGCTTGGAACATCGCTTCCTGAATTGGTGACGGCACTTATTGCAGCGAAGAAGGGCGAAATGGATCTGGCTGTTGGAGGAATTGTCGGATCGAATATCTTTAATATCCTCATGGTTGTTGGTGTAACAGCAACCGTTAGCAATCAAACATTAAGAGTAGATGAATATACGGTCATTGATTCGGTTTTTGCACTTATTGCAATGTTCATACTCTTTATTGCAATCTTTTTTGATTATAAGAACACAGAAAAAGAAAAATATTCAGAAATATCGCGTATTGAAGGTGTTGTATTTGTCCTGTTATACATTGCCTACATTGCCTACATTATCGTTCGGGGGTAATCTGGCAACATGGAAGCTAAAGACGAAATTAAGGCGCGACTCGATGTTGCGGAAATTGTTGGGGAGTTTATTGAATTAAAGCCGTCTGGAACGGCTGGATTTAAAGCAGTATGTCCATTTCATCAAGAAAAAACTCCCTCTTTACATGTTTCAAAAGAAAAGCAGATTTGGCATTGTTTCGGTTGTCACAAGGGAGGTGATATTTTTACATTTGTCATGGAAATGGAAGGAGTTGATTTTATAGATGCACTGAAACAACTTGCAAAAAAAGCGGGAGTGACATTGCCTGAAATGCATGCAAGCAAAAAGAAAAATACAGAAAATAAGTTAAGTTCGGACTTACAAGAGTTGGCAACCAAGTTCTATGAAGCAATTCTATGGAAGTCGGAATCAGCAAAAATTGCTCGTGATTATCTTGAAAAGCGTGGTATAAATAATGAACTCGCCAAAAAGTTTCGATTAGGATATGCACCGGATGCATGGGATGGGTTTATTACATTTGCAAAACAACGGGGGATTTTTCCAGAACGTTTAGTGAAATCTGGACTCGCGAAAAATCGTAGAAGCGGCACAGGTGCTATTGATCAATTTCGAGCGCGAATCATGATTCCTATCTGTGATCGACATGGAAATGTCGCAGGGTTTACGGGGAGAATTTTACAAGATCAGGAGCATGCACCTAAATACCTCAACTCTCCGGAATCGCCACTCTTTCAAAAAAGAGAGCTATTATATGGTTTACATTTAGCAAAAACAGCAATAAGAATACAGGACAGTGTAATTATCGTTGAGGGAAATTTGGATGTCATTGCTTCACATAAGGCTGGGGTCGAACATGTTGTTGCAAGTTCTGGTACGGCACTCACAGAAATGCAAATACGACAACTCAAAAAACTCACACAGAATTTGATTTTTGCATTTGATGCAGATAATGCTGGTTTTAAAGCGGCAAAACGCGGAATCGCTATTGCGACTTCGCTTGGTATGCAGGTTTCTGTAATTGAAATGCCTGATTCCCTTGGTTCTGATCCAGATGATATAGTACAAAAAGATCCAGAGGCATGGGTTACTCTTTCTAAAACGACGCTCAAAATCATGGAATTTTATTTCAATCGAGCGATGAAGCAGTATGATACAACGACGGTTGATGGGAAAAAAGCGATGGCGAATTTTATTATTACGGAATTGAGGCTTGTCGATGATATCGTCGAGGTTGAACACTGGTTGCAGAAATTGTCAGATATCATTCACGTGAAAACAGATCTCTTACGCTCTGCTCTGCAAGGAAAGAAACCTAGACGACAAAATACGAAAAAAGTAGAGGAGAACAGCATGGCTCAAAAGCGCCTTACGAAAGAGGAATTGGCAGGATCGGTTCTTGTAGGTCTTGCGATTGTGTTTGAGGATATGCAAAAACAGATTTTTACTGCTGAAATTACATCTGAACAGATGCCAAAACCTTGGGGAGAGATTTACAAAAAACTCAAAACAGCATATACTGCTGACGAACATACTGACCCATCGCAAAAAAATAAAATATTACGTGATTACGATCAATTAATTGATTATATCGGTACAAAATACGCAGAGCATATCCAATCAGCCATTATGCGTGCGGAGCAGGTTATCGAAGGAAATGATCACGATCAAGTGCGACAAGAGGTTAATCAGTATATCGATGTACTAACATTAGCCGATTCTACAAAGAAGAGGCAATTACTCGAAGCAGCGATTCGGGAAACAGAACAATCTGGTGATACACAAAAACTTCAGTCACTACTGAAAGAGTATCAGGATTTATTACGTTCCTAAATACTGTTTAATTACTCAAAATAGCGCATATGCGTGTTTTAGGTTTTTATGCCAGCAAAAAAAACAAAGAAAATTTCAAAAAAATCTACAAAGGATGTTGTTGAGAAAGCAAAGGTTAGAAAAGTACGATATAAGCGTTCTACACCTCCAGAAATGCATGTTCTAGATCGTCTTATTGATCGGGGGATGTCGCGTGGATTTTTAACAGAAAACGAGGTACTATTTGCATTTGGTGAGGTGGAGGATCATTTAAACGCACTTGAGGATTTCTTGGATATTGTAGAGGCGAAAGGATTGCATTTTATTGAAATGAAAGAAGGATTCCTTGGTACTTCTGGAACAAAGGAGTCGATTTACGAGAAGATTCGAGTGAAAATTGATGCGGGAAAGATCGATTTTTCTGAAGTAACGCACGATCCCATCCAAATGTACTTGCGTGAAATCGGTAAAATACCATTATTGACAGCAGAAGAAGAGGTTGCGCTCGCAAAACGGAAAGAACGAAATGATAAAGAAGCAGAGCAGCGATTGATTGAAGCAAACTTGCGTCTTGTTGTTTCTATCGCGAAGAAATTCGTTGGCAAAACACTTTCATTGCTCGATTTAATACAAGAGGGGAATGTAGGATTATTTCGAGCAGTGAAAAAATTCGAATACCGAAAAGGATATAAATTTTCCACGTATGCAACTTGGTGGATTCGACAAGCAATTACTCGTGCACTTGCCGATCAGTCTCGAACGATTCGTATTCCGGTTCATATGGTGGAAACGATCAATAAATTTAAACAGATTGAACGACGTTTGATTCAAGATTTAGGACGTGAACCACTTGCGGAAGAAATGTCTGCCGAAATGGACTTGCCGATTGAAAAAGTAAGGCATATCAAGAAGATTTCACAAGAAACAGTTTCATTGACGGCATCAGTAGGGGATGACGATGAAGATTCAAAGTTGGAAGATTTTATCGAAGATACAAAGACACTCTCTCCTTCGAAACAAGCTGCACGTGAATTATTGAAGGATTATGTACATGATGCGATGAGAGATTTAACCCCACGTGAACAAAAAATTCTTGAAATGCGATTTGGGTTAACAGATGGTGTAAGTCATACACTCGAGGAAGTTGGACGAGAGTTTGACGTGACACGTGAACGTATCAGGCAGATCGAGGCGAAAGCACTTGAAAAGATTCAACAAAAGGAAATCATTCACAAATTAAGAGATTATTAAAAAACGCCCTTGGGCGTTTTTTTGTTTAGCTTTCAGCGATTAGTCACTTCGCTTTTAGCGCACGTAGCTTATCGAGAGGTCGGTACCTCTGAAAGAGGTCTGTACCTTAAAACGTATCGGACGGTTTTGTTGCTGAAAGAGAGGTCCGACTCTAATCAGCGAGCTGATTCAGTCGGTACCTCAGATTGGTTGCTCTCGAAAGGTCAGTACTTCAAGCGGGAGGTCGGATATTGAACATTGTAAGTAGGGAGTAGAGTGTAGCTTTTAGCAACTTAGCTATTTGCGCACACCGTCATTCCGGCCACCGAGCCGGAACCTCCTGAGTTAGCAGGTTGGCATTTAGCTCATTAGCGATTTAGCCTCTCAGCCCTTAACGCACTCTGTCATTCCAGACTCGCTCTGGAATCTATGTTGTTCGCTCAAGTAACTGTGTTCTTGAATGATTCTTCAAATGTTTTCTTCTCTATATCCTTTCCAATCAGGACTACTTCACTGATACGTTTTTCTCCTTGCTTCCATGGACGGTCTTTTGTATTAGAAAAGTGCATGTGTAGGCCCTGAAAAACAAAGCGTTCATCCATACCGCTAATATTTAGTATCCCTTTATATCGCAACAATTTTTCGCCGTTTAAAATAATATGTTCCGCTATCCACCGTGTTACTCTTTCAAGTGAAAGTGGTTTTTCTTCTGAAAGAACAAAAGTAATCAATTCATCATCATGTTCATGATGTGTATGCTCTTTTTTATAATCTGATCTAATTTCAGGAACAGTAGCAGGGGACAGAATTTCGGAAATATTAATCTTCGAGTAATTTGTACAAATAATGTGTACAAAAGGGTTGATGCGTTTAAGAATGTCTTTGATTGTATCTAATTCTGTAACGAGCTCTGTTTTATTTAAAATAATTGTATCAGCAAGTGCAATCTGTGACTTTGCTTCCGGAGTGTGCGCTATTTGTTCGTGAATATGATATGCATCGATCAATGTAACGACTTGCTCAACCCTATAGATATTATTCAACCCTCTTTTTGTTGTAAATGATTCTATGAGTGGGGCAGGGTTTGCGAGTCCGGTTGTTTCAATAATCACACGGTCATACTTTTGATTCTTATTATCAGCGAGTTTTGTAAGTACTTTAACAACATCACTTTTTACGGCGCAACAGATAGATCCTGTCGCAAGTTCAATAACCTCTTCATCTGATCGTAGTAGCAATTTGTCATCGATACTTATGTCACCAAATTCGTTTACAATGATAGCGATCTTTTCTTTTGAATCATTTAATATATTGTTTAACAATGTTGTCTTTCCTGCACCAAGAAATCCGGTGATAATCGTAACAGGTATTTTCATATTACTCTTGATATTGAATTTTTACTTTCGATAACACATATCTGAGGCGTCTAAAGTTTTGAACACCAAATGTGTACACAGTGTTATCATTCATCTTAACGTGCACGATATTTTTATTTAATCCTATGCGTGCTCTCTCTACTGTCGCTATATGCTGATAGGGTAGAGAGTGTACATGTTTTTTAAAAAATCTACCAATAAGCGCACCAAAGATTCCAAATAAAACCGCAGAAAGAGCAGTTGGTTCTAGGATGATTCGTCGATTCGTTAATGTGATTCGTGCTGGTCTTGCGATCAAATGTCCTATAAAAAAAGTTCCATGCGTAAATGTTGCTCTAATTTTTTCACCTTTTTGCAAAACGACTTTTGTTCTCATACTGTGTTCATTATATCAAATAAAAAACCCCGATCAATTTACCGAGGCTTTTTGCGCAAGAAATGCTTCTAGACGCTTTAAGCAATTTGTCAAAATAATTCTCTATGCAAAGTAGGCAAACCATGCAAGATAGAGTCCGACAACGAGCATGAGTATTCCAAAGAATGGCAGTGCAGCTGGCTTCAAACAACGAATAATCATCTTTGTATATCGCTTTGTCATGAGCATGAGGATGATTGCTTCAAGTGCCGCTCCCCAACCAATAACACTAATAATTACTTCCGGAGCTGTTGTCCATGTATTGTGATTCAGAATGATCCACACACCAAGAATGAACTCGATAAATGAAATTCCCATGATTGCCACTGGGCTTTTATCAATTTTCTTTCCAATGTCGATAAAGAATTTCTTATTTGCAAAAATGGCGATTCCGGTGAGTAAGAAAAGGGGACCGATAATTTTTGCTAATTGCATTGTTTCCTCCATATTATTTCTTTAGATGTTTATAAGCATACCAAGCAAGGCACCAAGTGAGTCCTACGGTTGCCCAACTTGCCCAGACGGGAATCATGACGTCGTTGACGATTAAATCCCATTGATTTATTGCACGCACGAGATGCAATGTTCCCGCTGCCGTGAAGACAAGCGCGCTTAGTTGATGAAACGTTTCCTTCTTCAACATAATATACATTTGTTAGTAAATTAATATTGACCATTTGCTAATCACATGATACCATTGCGTCACCAAATATCGTATGTTTTTTACACAATTGATATTTGATCAGTGTTCCATGGCCTGTCTGCTGATAGGAGGACAGCTCAACAGAAGGAGCGAATGAAAAATATTGATCCGGGGTAGCTCAGTGGCAGAGCAGTTGACTGTTAATCAATTGGTCGTGGGTTCGAATCCCACCCCCGGAGCCAAAAGAATGCAACCCGCAAGGGTTGTTTTCTTTTGGCTCGGCAAACAA
>CAYWYQ010000036.1:0-5555 GCA_964462325.1 uncultured Gammaproteobacteria bacterium
AGAGCGTCGCATCACAAGTATTTTTCCTTATCCAAATGCACTCGGGCTTTATATTGCTCCTATTATTGGTTTGAGTTTTGCAGCGCTATTTCAGAAGAAAAAATTTCTCCCTTTACTAACGATTCTTCTTGGGATGATTGCCATTATCCTTGCAAAAACAGAAGCGGCGCTGGTCACTATTCCTGCGGCGCTCTTGATTACACTTTGGATTGGGCCATTTTCGAGCAAAATAAAAACGCGTCTCACCGGTGCATGCTTACTTACAGCAGTAGCTCTGTTCAGTTTCATACCAGCTGTGCACGAAAAAATACTATTGCAGGATTATTCAGGACAAGTGCGTATTTCGCAGTGGCAAGAAACCGCTGAACTTCTGAAGACAACACCAATTTTTGGTTCCGGACTTGGTGGGTATCAAGAAGCTCTTCAGCCTTTTCACGACCCCACCCTCTACGAAATCTTTGAATACCCTCACAATATTTTCCTCAATATTTGGACTGAGCTTGGACTGCTTGGTCTATTCGCATTCGTATTACTCTCTTTACTTGTTTTGAAAACAACGATTCGATATCGATATGACCATCTTGTCCTTGGAGCATTCCTCGCCCTCCTGATTATGTTCATTCACGGACTCGTCGATGTCCCCTATTTCAAAAATGACTTATCCGTTATGACATGGATCCTCCTCGCTGCTATTGCGCACAAAAAATGATTGAATATAAATACAGACACTGTTCAGTGAACAGTAATACTGCACGTTTAAGAAGTGGTGTATAATAAGCGCGTATGCAAATTCGAAAAGCAATTATCCCTGTGGCAGGAATGGGAACGCGTTTTCTTCCTGCGACCAAGGCTCAGCCCAAAGAAATGTTACCCGTCGTTGATAAACCGGTCATTCAATATATTGTTGAAGAGGCGGTTGCGTCTGGCATTGAAGAGATTATTTTCGTTACCGCTATGGGAAAACGTGCACTCGAAGATCATTTTGATCGTAATTTCGAGCTTGAATATCGACTAGGGCAGAAAAAGAAAAAGGAAGCGCTTGAAGCGGTAAAGCGTGTTGGGAAGCTTGCAAAATTTGCTTTTGTCCGGCAAGCAAAACCGATGGGAGACGGTCATGCTATTTTATCTGCTCTTCCCTTTATTGGTGAAGATGAGGCCGTAGCCGTCATGTTCGGAGACAATATCTTTGATGCAAAAACACCAGGACTCAAGCAACTTGTAAATGTCTATAAGAAATTTGGAAATTCTGTCGTAGGTCTTGTAGAGGTTCCAAAAAATGAAGTGTCTCGCTATGGAGTTGCGGGAGGTATGCGCGTGAGTCAAGATGTCATGCAAATTGATGCATTTGTTGAAAAACCAACCATAAAACAGGCTCCATCAAACCTCGTTGCACTAGGGCAATACATCATTACGCCAGACATTTTACAATTACTCAAAACACAAAAAGCCGGCAAGGGTGGGGAAATTCGTTTAGCTGATGCACTCATAACACATATTAAAAAAGAAGGCGTACTCTATGGAAAAACCATCAAGGGAACATGGTATGACTGCGGAAATAAGCTTGAATTTATTAAAGCACAAATTGAACTCGGTCTTAAACATCCTGAAGTTAAAAAGGGGTTACGAAAATACTTAAAAGAATTATGCAAATAAAAAAATTCTTACCGCTAGGAATTCTCTTCTGTTCCTTGCTCCTTATAGGGCAAGGGTGTTTTGGTGGTGGAGGATCTGCCGCACAATCCGACCCAGTGACCATTAGTTATTGGCGTGTTTTCGATGGAGAGGATGCATTTCGCGATATTATTTCTGCCTATGAAGCACAGCATCCAAATGTAAATATTGATTATCGCAAATTACGTTTTGATGAATACGAGGACGAACTCATTCGAGCGCTTGCAGAAGACAGAGGGCCAGATATTTTTAGTGTGCAGAATACAAAAATCAACGAATTTTCAACATTGATTGATTCAATGCCTTCGCAAGTGACGGTTTCAGAACAACAAGTTCGCGGGACATTACAACGTGAAGTTGTTCTTGTAAATCAAACAAAACCAACACTGAATACAAGGCAGTTGAAAGATCGATTTGTTGACCAGGTAATCGATGATATTCTTGTGCCTGTTCAAACGGAATCCGGAACTGTTGAGGTAGTTGCCGGCCTTCCCTATTCTGTGGATACACTTGCACTCTACTATAATAAAGACTTGCTAAATGCAGCCGGTATTCCAACACCGCCAAAAACATGGACAGAATTACAGACGCAGGTGACTGCACTTACATCCTATGATGCGGGAGGAGAGATCGAACAATCTGGTGTAGCACTTGGTACGGCAGACAATATAGAACGCGCGGTTGATATAGCATCCCTCATTATGATGCAGGCAGGTACACAAATGACTGATGAACGCGGACGTGTTTCTTTTGCATCTGGTCAAACAATCGATGGAGAAAAAACAGAACCAGCGATTAATGCTCTGACATTCTATACGGATTTCGCAAACCCTGTAAAAGAAGCCTATAGCTGGGATGCCGATATGCCGAATTCTCTCGAGGCATTTGTGAACGGAGAGACAGCATTCTTCTTTGGATATAGTTACCATGCACCAATTATTGAAACATCTGCACCAAAATTAAATTATGCCGTTTCGCATATGCCACAAATTGCCGGATCACGTGAAGTGCATTTTGCAAATTACTGGATCGAAACCGTAGCGAGCAATACAGATGTGAGCGATTGGGCCTGGGATTTCCTTCTTTTTGCTACAAGCGAAGAACAAGTTCCATCTTATTTAGCGCGCGCAAATAAACCACCAGCGTTAAGTAATCTTATCGGGTCTCAACTCGACAATGAATTTCTTGGTGTCTTTGCAGAGCAAGTACTCCTCGCGGATAGTTGGTACAAGGGAGAAGATTGGGATCGGGCAGAAGTCGCCATGCTCGATATGATTCGAGACTTCTTATTTGTGGATGATGTCGGAGACCTGATTGAACTTGCACAAAGGAAGGTCAGTCAAACGTATTAATCGGTCAACAGTTTTGAAAAAGAATCGCGCAGATCGCGGTTCTTTTTGATATACTATCTTCAGATGTTTAAAACACTTTCCTTACAGATCACCTCGATTCTCTTTCTTCTTGCTGCTAGCTTGTTCTTTTTTGTTAGTACACCTATAGCTGACGCTGAGACATGTCAAGAATCATGCATCAAACAAATGACTGATTATTCTTCAAACTGCCCTCCCTCATTAACTTATGAAGCCTGTGGTGAAAATGCTATTGGAATATATACATCGTGCATATCTATATGTGTAGATAATACTAATACCACAACAAAACCGAAATTTTCTAATTTAATCAAGGAGGGGCTCATTCAGTTTAATATGAGTGAGGAGTGCAAAACGGTAGGAAGTTGTTCTCTGCAAGATATTATGCAGCTCATTGTAAATATACAGACTTTTATTTTTGGTATTACGGGAAGTATTCTATTTGTCATTCTCCTTCTTGGTGGATTTACTTGGATGACAAGTGCAGGAAATCCAGGCAGAGTTACAAAAGGACTTCATACAATGCGCGACGCCTTTATTGGCCTCATTATTGTGCTTGCTGCTTACGCTATTGTAAATCTTGTCATCAGCGTTATGATCTCGGGACAGATTCCTGGACCTGAATCAACCTTAGAAGATACACTCGATACAGACCTCATCGAAACCATCAATGAATAATATGAAAAGACTCCTCTACTCGACATTTGCTTTTGCACTCGTCCTCATTCCAAGTACTACTTTTGCGCAAGTCGCACTCACAAATCCTCTTGAAACTGCTGACCCGCGCATTATTGTTGGACGCGTTATTCAAGGATTACTTGGACTCACGGGAACGATCGCACTCATTATGATTATCTATGGAGGACTCATGTTTCTTACCTCTGCAGGTAACCCTGGTCAGATAGACAAAGCGAAGAAACTACTTGTTTTTACAATTATTGGTATAATTGTAATCGCAGCGTCCTATGTCGCGACGAATACTCTGTTAACGGCCGTACTCACGGGAGACCCGACCGCAGTGGATTCGCAGTAACTTCACTATTTTATTCTTAATTTCATTTTTATGACGAATATCCTTCGTTACACTAGCTACGCTTTTGTAGCAGTTATGCTCACTTTTGGAGCATTCGGCCTTATGGCGACGAATGTATCTGCGCAACTTGATGATGTTCCAACAACAACCACAACTGATTCTGGACCACTTACTGCTGATGATTTACTCAGTAGCGATTTCACAGGAGCAACAGGACTTGGAAGTGCTGACCTTGAAACAACCGCAGGAAACCTTATTCGTGTCGTGATTGGATTCCTCGGAATCATTGCGGTCGTTGTCGTACTTCTTGGTGGATTCAAGTGGATGACAGCCGGAGGAAGTGACGACAAGGTTGCGGATGCAAAACGCCTTTTGATCGCCGGCTTAGTTGGACTTGGAATCATTCTGACCGCTTGGGCGATAACGGAATTCGTTATTCGTTCGATTCTTGGAGCTACACAATAAAACGATTGTCGAATGCCGGTCAATCCTCTTTTTCTTCGCTGCAAAAGAGGGTTCTCCGATATGCGAAAATGGATCTATACAGTTTTTTCGATTCTTCTTCTTGTGCCATCTTTGGCGTTCGCTCAATTATCCGTTGACGAAACAGGTTTACATGAAACGGCCGAACCTATTTTCGGTGGAGTACAAAAAACAATGGATATTGGACAATTTCTTGGTACATTTGTCATCAATCCCCTCTTTGCGCTTTCTGGTGTTATTTTTCTCGTTCTCATTATCTACGGAGGGATTCTGTGGATGACAGATATTGGAAACTCAGAACAAGTATCGAAAGCGAAAAAACTTCTTGTGCATTCAACAGTGGGATTGATTATTATTTCTGGCGCATTCGCCATTACGAATTTGTTGCTTGAGATACTCAATAATACAAGTGGACCAACCTCGCCATAATATGAAAACGTTTTTCACATCCCTATTACTCTTTTTTCTTCTTGCACCAACTGCTTCTGCCCAGTTTTCTAATCGACTAACTGATAATGCGGCCGTTCCCGTATACGGAACTGCGAGTGGACAAGATTTCTTTGTATTTTTCGGACGTCTCTTACAGATTATTTTTTCTATACTCGGCGTTATTCTTCTTCTGTACATATTAGCAGGAGGTATTTACTGGATGACCGCAGGTGGAAATGAAGAGCAGGTAAAAAAAGCAAAAAATATGTTGCGTAATTCTGTCATAGGAATTATAATTATCTTAGCCGCGCTCGCTGTAGCAACATTTGTTACAGATCTGCTCGCAAATGCCGGTCTTGGAAATAGTCCGGTCATACCAAATGAATAATTAATAATCATATTATGAAAAAAGCAATCGCCCTTCTTTCCTCTGTACCGCTCAGCCTTGCTGTCGCTGTACAAGTACATGCTCAAGATTATCTTGATGATGTAGGTAGCGCCTCTGGATTAAGTGCCACTGATAATTTACCTGAACTAATTGGAAAACTAATAAATGTCCTTATTTCTGT
>CAYWYQ010000036.1:5565-6534 GCA_964462325.1 uncultured Gammaproteobacteria bacterium
TGGCCTTACTCTTTACGCTGGACTTATTTGGATGACCGCAGGTGGAGATGAAGGAAAAGTAGATAAAGCAAAGAAATTACTTATCAACGGTGTCGTTGGACTCGTCTTGGTGCTTGCGGCACTTGCGATTTCAAACTTTGTTTTCACTTCACTTGAAACAGCTGGACTTGGTATGTAGAAACACTTTTTGGAACGAATGCATAATCATTTGTGATCGTAAAAACAGCTCTATTCGGGGCTGTTTTTTGTTTTCTCTCAAAATTAAGTCGTCAAGTAGCTAAAAACTAGAGAGCTAAATGACGGTGCGCGCTAAACGCTAAGTCGCTAATTAGCTAAATGCTAAAGAGCTAATGGCTAAAATCTAAGTAGCTAATGAGCTGAACGCTATTCACTTGTCATTTCGACCGATCTGCCGTAGCTTTAGCGTAGGCGGAGAGTGGAAAAATCTACTTAACAAGATGTGCTAGATTCCAGATCGGGGTCTGGAATGACAGTATGCGCTAAGAGCTACCCCCTACACCCCACCCCCTACTCCCTACTGCCTATTAAGGTCCGACCTCTCGATTGAGGTGCGGACCTTTCGATTCGGTTTGTAACCCGAGGTCCGACCTCAAGGTCCGACCTACTTATCCACATTCAGGTTTTACCTAAAATAAAATCATTAACAAATACAGGATATTTGAGCTATGAAGTGTACTTTTTAATAAAACAAGGTCGGACCTATTTATCCACATCGAGGTCGGACCTATTTATCCACATCGAGGTCGGACCTTGGAGGCGGATTGCTTTTTTAGTCATGCATTATGATCCGCAGACGTACTCAAAGGTACGATGACCTGCCTGCCGGCAGGCAGGGGACAAATCCGAGATTATGAGCCGATAGATCGCTCATATACAAGCGGAACCGTCCGTGAAATAGACTGGATGTAATTTACTTGAACGTTGAGAACCGGAGTAATCCGTACTAAA
>CAYWYQ010000037.1:0-4608 GCA_964462325.1 uncultured Gammaproteobacteria bacterium
GACAGGTATATACCCTCATTCTCGAAAGCAAGCTTTCTTCATTCGGGAGGATCCCTATCCGGCAGATAATTTCTACGTTCTCCAAGAAAATTATCTAGAAATGCATAGCATTTCTGAACCATGAAAAAATCCCAGCTTGCGCTGAGACATTTTCATGGTTCCCGGACAGGGATTCGAACCCCGATTTTCTGGACCAGAACCAGACGTCCTGCCATTAGACGATCCGGGAGTGTAGCGAGTGATGTAAAATAAGCTTGTGTATATTTACATCCGAGCGGAACGACACGGATCTCGAAGAGATGCGGGATGTCATGACCGTTTACTCAATTGTGCTGAGATGATAGGACAAAACAGTGCAAAAGTCAATCATGAAAGTCTAAAAAAGACTCCTGTTTGGAGTCTTGAGCGTCAGAAATCATATCAATCTACGACGACGAGTATATGTTCTCGTCCATCCGCAGTGGTGAGTGTGATGTCCCCGTGTTTTTGTTCGATATCAGTTATCGCCTTCAGAAGATTCACTGCACGTCGCATGACCGCTGCGCGATTGTTCAAGCTCAGAACAGAAGACAAGTCGTCGATTTTTTCAACGAGATTCCTACTAAAGACAAACTGAAGACGGCGTTTGCGCACATTGTCTTGATTCGAGTTATTGTCATCCGTGGACATTGGGCATCTCCTTCTGATTCAGGGACTTGCGTGCATTAAAACTTACATCAATAAAGTCGTATTGTCAAGAAATATAGCGACAGCCATGTAGAGTTATCTATGGTAAAATATCATTATTACTATGAAAAAAGAAGCATACAAAGTAAACTATCTAGCTGTTTGGAATATGGTTTGGCCCTATTTTCGTACACGATGGATGTTATTTACAGTCGTTTTGATTACGGGATTTATTTCTGCAGGATTGTTAATAGCAGAGCCGATTATTTACGGACGTATTATCGATTTAATTCTTGGATCTGTTGCTGAAAATGCATCATTGGATCAATCTATCCGTCTCATTGGCCCTTTTCTAATTGCATGGATATGCCTTGTAATTATTGTTTCGATCATGGATGCATTGTTTTCCTATTCGGTTTGGTATGGAACAAATAAAGCTGTAGGAGATTACCTGAAAGATGCTTTTTATCGAATGCTACACTTGGATTTGAAAAGATTTTCAGAGGAAAAATCGGGAAGCTTGATTAGGCGTTTGGGTGAAACATGGGGAGCGATATTTAATTCAGTTTCAAATGGTTTTGAAACATTCTATATTGCAATATTACGTTTAATGTTTGGTCTGAGTTTTGGTTTCTTCCTGGATTGGCGCATGGGGCTTATTTCTCTTATTCCAATCCCGCTCACATTGATTGTTGGGTATGTGCACACGAGATATGCAAGAAATGCTCAAGATAAGGAGAATAAGGAATATGAAAAAATGGATGGAATTTTTGGGGATGCTATAAGTAATATCTCAAGTGTAAAAAGCTTCGTACATGAAAATATCCTTGCGAGAAAAGCGAGTAATCGTTACAACAAAGCCAATACTATTCAGAACAAAGTAAATTGGTATTGGGCAGGTACATCATCAGCTTTTGGTGCAATCTTTGCTGGAGGTAGACTAATTCTATTTGCAGCAGGAACGGTATTCGTCATTCAAGGGTCTCTTACGCTTGGAACAATGATTACATTCTTGGGATTCGTGAGTTTTATTTTTGGATCTGTGCGCATGATGGTGAGCACGTATCCGAATATGGTAAAGGACATGACACGTATGGACCGCATGCAGCTCTTATGGCATGAAGTTCCTACGATTCAAAACAAGAAAAATGCTGCAAAATTAAGGAATGTTAAAGGAGAAATGATTTTTGAAAATGTTTCGTTTAAATACGAAAATACGTATGTAATCAAGGACATTGCATTTGAAGTACCTGCAGGAAAGGTTTGTGCAATTGTTGGAGAAAGTGGGTCTGGAAAATCTACTATGTCAAAACTTATGTTGAGATTCATGGACCCAACAAAAGGGTCTGTACGCATTGATGGTCAGGATTTACGAGACCTAACGGTTGATTCAGTGAGGAAGTCTATTGGGTTTGTGATGCAAGAGAATATGCTTTTTCACGATACGATTTTGAGCAATATTCGTCTTGCAAGACCATCAGCATCAGAGAAAGAGGTTATTGCTGCAGCAAAGAGGGCTCAGGCACATGATTTTATAAAGAAATTGCCGAAAGGATATAAATCAAAGGTAGGTGAGCGAGGCGTGAAATTGTCTGGTGGTGAGCGTCAAAGGATTGCGCTTGCACGCGTATTTCTTGAAGATCCTCCGATACTCGTTCTCGATGAGGCGACGAGTGCGCTTGATTCGAAAACAGAACGTGATTTGCAGTTAGCGTTAAAAGAAGTGATGCGAAATAGAACATCGATTGTTATTGCTCACCGTTTATCGACAGTGATGGCTGCGGATTCAATCCTTGTTATGGACAAGGGAAGCATTGTTGATCAAGGTACGCATAGGGAACTTATTGCGCGCGGTGGAATCTATAAGGATTTCTGGGATATTCAAGCAGGAGGATATGTGACCAATTAGGTCACTCTTCTCTTGACAGAATGCTTTATTTTTGCTATATTGTTCATCCTGACTGGTAGCGTGATTGCTGCCGCGAAGGAATAGGCGCGTTTGTGCTGCATTTCAGTACATCGAGCCTCGTCAACTCTGCAATTGAATTGTGGAGCGTGCCAAAAGGTACACCCGACCGATCTGTTTTTGCAGGTCGGTCTTTTTTCACATGGTAGAGCTAGACCAAGCATCGTAATCCATGTAATATGAAGATGTACACTTTTTGTCTAGGGGGGAATAATGATTTGCGAAATCATCACTGGTGAATAGCCTCGCAGGCGGAGCTGACGTTGCTCCAGTATCTCTCGATGCTGGAGTATTTTTCTTTCCTGCATTATTTTATTCACTGTGCTAAACTCTAGCCATATGATTGAAGTGATTCTAGAAACGGGGGAAGAGAGGAGAAAAGTGACTCGAAAAGCCGTTAATGGACTTGGCGAAGCTTTTGTTGATCGCATAAAAGAGGCGAAAAGCATTTTAGTGAAAGTAAATCTCATTCATCATGAACGGCAATTAGCTTCGACGCATATTGATACTGTCCGAGGTTTACTCGACGCCATTCAGGAATATTCTTCTGCTGTTGTATATGTAGCCGATGCAGGATACACGGGAACAAAAGCGGCGTTCAGGCACTTTGGCTATGAACGATTACTCGATGAATATCCTCAAGTGCAGCTTATTGATTTACACGATGACGGTTGGCTTGATGGTGTGTCACTCAAAAAAGATGGATCGGAAAATACGATACGAAGATCAAAATTAGCACATGATGTTGATTTCAGAATATCTGTGACACCTATGAAGACGCATGCAGCCGTTGGAGCATCACTCAGCATAGAAAACTGGGTGATTGGAACATGGCTTGCACCGGAACGTATTGGTCCTCATGGTCGTGTATGGGCTAGGTGGCCTTGGCTGGAAGGGGAAGGGAGTTGGGCACATCATGCTTCCTTGGCAAAACTCTATAAAGACTTACCTTGCGATATGGCGATTATAGACGGAATTACGGCGATGGAAGGTGCGGGTCCGATTGAGGGTGAAGCAGTCACGATGAATGTCGTCCTTGCCGGAATGGATCCTATTGCAACGGATGCGGTTGCCGCTTCCATCATGGGTATGGAACCGAATGACATTGGGTATATGTCACTACTTGCAGAAGAGGGGCTTGGTATAATAGACTTAACACGTATCAATGTTCCGCCGATGCTTATGACGGAATTACGACGCACTTTTGTACTCCCACGTGAATATGAAAAGAATCAACGTGCATGGCGTACAGAAAACCCTAATATTACTATTACCAATTAAGATATGTCTGTTTGTTTATTTCCAGGAAAATTCCAGCCATTTCACACGGGTCAATTGCTCGTTGTGAAAGGGATGGTGAAGGCGTGTGCGCGAGTTATTATTCCGGTTTGTTATTGTGAAGATTCAGGAATGGAGTTTTCTCAGGATGAAGTCAGAGAAATGATTACCGCTGCACTTCTCGCAGAAAATATCATGGATGCAGAAATTCAATTTATTTCAGATTGTGATACCGATGAAGAATGGGTAGATAAAATTATTGAACTTGCAGAAGGTGAGCAAGGTATTTCTGTGTGGAGCGGAAATCAAGAAACATTACGACTATTTACGGAAGCAAAAATAGAAACAAAAGAGATATCACTTGTTCCAGGACATGATTCAGGTGAGATTTTGCAAATGATTCAAAGTGGGAATACAGAGTGGCGGTCTAAAGTGCCTTCTGGAGCTATGGATGTTGTTGCAAAACACTTGGACTAATACTGTATTTTGCATGTTTAGCTATTGTCAGTTTAATCAGATCCTGCAGATCGAGGTATCGACTTTTTCGAATTGAGAACTTGGACTTAGGCTGTACTCGAAACAGTAGTGTTATGAGAAGTTAAAATATCGCATCACAATGAGAGTTGGATAATAAAACTCCCCGACCTGACGACCGTGGGATCCTAGAATTCAAGCATAGCTTGTCCCTATGTTGTAAT
>CAYWYQ010000038.1:0-3591 GCA_964462325.1 uncultured Gammaproteobacteria bacterium
AATCGTTAGTAAAGGGAGAAGTTTTTTCTTCTGAAATAGCTCTGCAAAACTCAGCCCAATAATAGGAGCGATATAAAGCCCGAGTGCATTTGGATAAGGAAAAATACTTGTGATGCGACGCTCTATATCCCAAGGGATAGGAATGCCGATGCGGAAAATCCATTGTAAAATTCCGATCAAGCTTACAATGACTGCAGACCACATAAATGCTGTAAATACATGGTGCCAATCTTTCTTTGACAATTCTGTTCTGTAAATGAAGAATAAAATAATTGGTTCAACAAAATACGCTTTCCATTGACCAAGGGCTGATGCAAGGTCTGGTGCAAATGTGACACCAAAAGAAGCAGCCGTGAGGACAAGGAGTGCAATGCGCACAAAAGGATCTTTATGAATAGATGTAATGCGAAGATGCGGTTTGCGAAGGAATAGCCACCTGACGATGGTGATGAGAATAAGGACTTCAAGCAGTGTAAAAGGAATACCGACAGAAAAACGTATGAGGTAAAGCGGTAAGAGTCCAGCTAAAACAAAGAGAGAGTATTTAAAATTCCTCACACTAAGAAGCGCGAAGAGGAGAGAGATTGAAATGATAAAAAAGGAAAGCATATTATGCTTGGGATATAGGTGGTTTTTCTGGTGCGAATAAAGCCAGAAGTGTTTTTGGTGTTGGTCCTCCGAGCAAGGCGAGTACGCCGATATAGATGATTGCACCGATGCTAATCGCTAGAAGAAGTGGTATGGACGGTAGCAAAAGAAGAGCTATCGTCATCAATCCTCCAGCCACAAGGCTTTTAAAGAAGAGCTTTAATTTTGGAAGATGTTTGTTCGTGCGATAGACCATGAATAGCGCAAGAGCAGAGATAAGTATTTCGGAAATAAGTGTCATGATCGCCGCTCCGTACATACCATGTGCTGGGATGAGAGCGAGATAACCAATCACGGTAATAATAGCTACAAATAGATAGCTCCACACCATTGGTTTTTGTTTTTGTACACCGACAACGGCATGGCCATAGAGCGCTCCATAAAAAACAAAGAGAAGTGTTGGTCCTAAAATGAGAAGTACTTTTCCAGCTTCTGCATATTCGGGTCCTGCGATGAATGTAATAATTTCTGTTCCAAGGAGCATAGATCCGATCACGACTGGAATGGCGGTCACGGTGAAAAAATCAAATGCATCTTGCATTAATTTGTGAAACTGGCCTGTATTTTTCTGTGTCCAAGCGGCAACTAAAAGCGGTAAAATAAGCCCCATATACATAACAGGAATTGCGGTAAGGACATCGATGACTTTATAAGATAGTCCATAAATACCAATTTCCGCTGCAGGGCTTTCTCGCAGTAGGGAAAGGAAGACAATATCACCCTTTAAATAGATAAGGGTAAATAAAATAGAGGCACCAATTGGCAAACTGCGAGAAATAATCTCTCGCCAAATCGGTAGATTGATTTGTAAACGGATTTTTACATAGCGAAGTGCGAAATAGAGTACGGTTCCAAGTTGCAATGCATTCCCTGCAACGAAAATCCACATAATTCCAAGGAGCCCGATGCCGAGTCGTTCTGCAAGAATCGCTCCAATAAGGACGATTGTTCGATTGACGAGTTCGGCAAGTACAGGCCTCGACATTACAAGATTTTTTTGGAATATTCCTATCATCATTTGTGAAGTTGTAGCTCCAAGATAAGAAATAGCCCCAATAGCTATTCCGATCTTAACTATATTTGGATAAGGAAAAATGAGAGCTATAATAGGTGCGAGCCCCATAAAAAAGAAACCTGAGACAATACGCAATGTCAGTATATTTCCAATGATTTTTTGTTCACGTGACTCATCTTCTGAAATCATTTGTACTACAGTGAGCGTAAAACCAAAATCTACGAGTGTCGCAAAAATGGCGAGGAAGCTGAAAATAAGGGTCAATTGTCCATACCCTTCGACGCCTAATATACGTGCAAGAACCGCGACCGTTGCTAAACCGAAAAGGGTGGAAAGTCCTTTCCCGATAATCTGCACGGCTGTATTTTTAGCCACTTTTTGTTGACTCGGCATACAAAAATTAGTCTACATGTAATTGAAGTATAAAAAAAGAGGGCTCAAGGACCCTCACGGAAGTAGTATATACCGAACTCTAGATGAACATTGCAGATGCCATGCCGGCACATTCCTCCTCTAAATCTACACCATGGAGATTCAAGGCAATAATACCACCTGACGAATTGGGTCTAGGTAACACGCTGATGTGAGGCATTTGTTTTTGTTGATCGTCCTGTATAAATTCAGCGCCTCCACATATGATTGACATTGGTACATGTATACCACCATTGAGAATCAGTAATGTGAGAATGAAGAGAATGCCACCGGGCTCCATAGCAAGGCTTGGTGCTATAGGGTGGCCGGTTTGTATGCTGTGAGGCTTGTATCCTCTCTGTATCTCGTAGATGTCGAGTCCGCCTAGTTCGAAGCGGATGCACATATATGTATCAATCGACAACACTTTATGAGCGCAGTGCTGGACAATTCCGATATCATGAAGTGTTCTTGAGCCATCTGTGAATACTAAGATCCTCCAATCATTTTGCCCCTCGAATAGATTACTATGCCAATTAAGTATCTGATTACACCTAATTCGAACATCGTCCAACCAAACTGGGTACGACCGATTCGTATTCCTGGTGGGGATGAATGCGATACCGTCCCACTGATCACCATTCAATTCCTCCCGGTAAATATTATTAGGTAGTTTGCGATCATGGGAAAAGGATTCGAGTTGTCGAAGCATATTCCAATGCGGATAGAGTAGGGGTATCTGGCCTCTGTAATTTTTCAATGTACATTCCTCCAAGTTTTGTAGGCTGATTACCGAGTACTACATCTATCAACAATGGTGCAAATTGTCAATACATTATGATATAATTCAGAGGTAATATGACTACACTTCAAATACAGAAAATCACCACTTCACTCTCAAGAAAATTTATAGCTGGAATCCTAACGGCAGCACTTGTTTTACCGTTTTTTCTTACATCTATCGCGCAAGCAAATTCATGGCTTGACCAATACGGCACGACACTTATTTCTCAAACCGGAGGGAAGACCTTGCAGATGACTCCGGGGGAAGTGAAAACTGTTACGGTTAAGGCACAAAATACGGGTGACTTAACATGGAAGAATGATGGACCGGGATATGCATCTGTCTATACCTATGAATCAAAATATCGACGCAGTGATTTTGATCCGGGAACATGGCTATGGGGCGACCATACGGCGCGGATTATAGAACAAACGGTTGCGCCGGGGGAGATAGCGACCATTACATTCCAATTGAAGGCTCCGATGGAAGAAGGGGTTTACAGAGAGGCATTTAAACTGGCGGCAGAGGATAGAACATGGATTGATGGAGGGCTCATTGTTTTCAATATTGATGTGAGCGAGCCGTCTACAGATCCAGCCCCAGGCGTCACTGAGGAAGAGGAAGAGGAAGAGGAAGAGGAAGAGGAAGGTGCAGAGCTTTCAGCAGAAATCGTGGCGGTAAGTGCGCATAGGGTAAAGATTGCGGCGGGAAAAAATATCTCTCTTCAAGCGGC
>CAYWYQ010000039.1:0-2859 GCA_964462325.1 uncultured Gammaproteobacteria bacterium
GGCCTTTACGGGTCTCGAGGGTTCGAATCCCTCCCTCTCCGCCACTAAAGAATCCGAGCCTGTCTCGGGTTTTTTAGTGGCGGAAAACCGTTAGGTTTTGTGAATTTTTCATGTTATTTGCAAAAATTCATAAGGGAGGGATCTAGCGAGCGGGTAATGTTTACATTGCAGGAGCGAGCGTCATAGCTCCCTCTCCGCCACCGAGCTCAGCTCGGTTTGACAAAAACGATGTGAAAGCTTAGCTTTCACTACGGTCAAACAGATTGAATGCTGAGTGAAGATGATCCAGCTTAGCTGGACACCTAGAGATGAGTTCGGTAGCTTGAAAAATGACGCAGTCGCAAGACTGGGTCTTTTTCATTTTGAGGGAAGTAAGCCACCTGCGTGACCATTGTTATTACTCAACATATATGCGGAACGTGCAGAAACTCAGAATACTACTGTGCAGTCCTAATAGCATCTCCATGAAAGTATCATTGATAATATTCAATACATTCAGATTCTGGTGGTTCTGGTGATACCGCGGAATCGTTATCTGTATCAACATAATCGCATGCAATCTCTGTGCATCCTTCGATTTCTCCATTTACAATAGAACAAGTATTACACCCGTCAAAATATATTTTACAGTTTGTTAAATCGATACCTTCTTCATCGACTTGTGTGCAGCCCGCTAGGAATAATGTCGCAAAGAGTGCAGGTATAAGAAAGATGATTTTCATAATATTTATATAATATATTTTACTCAATAAGTTTAACATAAATGTCGATTCGATACTTCATACTGTGGCGAAATATAAGCAATTATCAATTGACAATTATCCTATTTTTGCTATGATTCCGCGTGATGCACCCGTAGCTCAGCTGGATAGAGCATCGGCTTGCGGAGCCGGAGGTCGTACGTTCGAATCGTGCCGGGTGCACCATACGAATCCCGTTCTGTTAGATGAATGAAGCCTTTTGTGGCTTTTTTTTATTTATATATTCACCATCAGCGTATAAAAAACAGGTTTTTTATCACATACAGAAGCGCAACTTTTTAATGTATTCCCCGTCGTCCAAACATCGTCTATCAGTAAAATCTTATACCCTTGCTCTCCAGTAAAAACAAATGAGTCTTTCAAAAACTGCTTCCTCGCCCGCTTTTCAATCCGTGCAGATTGCGGTGTTGGCCATCTTCGCTTCAACCAATGTCGCACCGGTATATCTGTTAATTCTCCTATACAATTTGCTAGAGCAGTCGCCTGATTAAAGCCGCGCCATGCAAGACGTTGATAATGCAATGGAACAGGAACAATTACCTCAACATTATGTATATGCACAAATTGACGAATCAAATCCGCCTGATTCCATATATGCTCCTTCAAATATTCCAAGCCCTTTACATCAAAATGATACTTCCATGTCCTTAATAGATTACGCGCAATAGGATCTGCATAGACATAGCTAGAGAAATGCCGTGCAGAAACAGAGCGTGGTTTCACAATCCATCGCTGCTTACATATTTCGCATAATAATTCACCTTCTTTCTTGCATGAAACACAAAAACGTGGAAAAAATGCATCAATAAAAAAACTCCCTAATGAAACAATATTCAACATATGTTTATTGGGGAGTTCTTATTATTTCCAATTGTACGACGAAATCAGCCAATTGTCACCTATTTTATTCAGAGTTACATCGATTTCCTGATAACGAATCTCTGTATTTCCAGGATGACCAAATGACTCTTCTTTTTGAGTTGTTAAAGTAAGTATTGCTTCCGTATCCGTTTCGCTTAAGAGAGAAATTTGGATTACCTGTGTAGAAACACCATAGTAATCTGACCCAAAATCACCTGCTGCATCTTTTCGTAAATCTTCTAATTCTAATCTGAGTTCAGGAGTTACAAGAGGAAATACATCATCCACATTTCCGAAATTTGATTCTGTAGAGAAGCTTCCAAAGCGCTCAACGAAGGAACGTGCAGTCACTTCCGGCCTTATTTCAGGATTATTCATTTCGTCAGAAGTAAACACATCTTCTAGTTGCGTTAAATCCTGATAATCAATAACATCCTCTTTTTTATCCCTCGTCAGCAAAGTGAATAATAGCAAGATAAGCGCTATGATCACCGTAAGAGCGAATATAATTTCTATTCGTTTTTTTGTCTGTTCGCTTATGTACATATCTATGTGCTAGGAGTAGGAGCACTTCCTTCATCTGCAGCACCTGCGGATGACTGGGGCATTGGCTGAGGGACCTGCTCACTTGGTTCTTTTATCTTCTTTGGTTTTGTCATGGAAGCCATTGCTTCCGCGGCTGCCGTCTGCTCTTCCTCTTTATTTGGCGATGCTCCAAATGATGACTCTAACTCTTTTCTGGCACGCTCTATTTCAAGTAATTGTTCTGGATTTGTTGTAATGAGTTGATCTTCCGTATACGAGGCAACCACTTTCACCGCTGCGCGACGCTTTCCTGCAAAGAAAATCCCCTCACCGACCGCTGCTTCTAAAAGCAAGTACCGCTCTGATTGTGTTAAATTAAATGTTTCCGCAACGACATCGACACCGGCCGGTGATTGCTTTAACAAAAATTGAATAGCGGAGTTTGTCACAATAGCACGACCGTAAGGACTACCTAAAAAGTCATTCACATCTTGTGTAATCGTCGTTACACCTAAATAATATTTTCGTGCACGCTTCACAAGAGCGAAAATAAACTTCGCAGAATCGTCATGCTGCATCAACCACCAAGCCTCATCAATAACAAGAATGCGTTTCTTTCGCCTACTTCTTGTTACATTCCAAATATAATTGACGATGGTGTAGATCGCCATTGCCCTCAACTCATCTTCAAGATCTCGAACCGAAAAAATAA